>NZ_SOGU01000051.1:26364-58271 GCF_004403275.1 Cryobacterium sp. TMT4-10 | reverse complement strand
GGTGGACGGTGAAACACCTGGAGGCCGGCACCCTGAGGTGGACCTCGCCGAGCGGGCGCGCATTCGTGACCGAGCCGGCCACGTTCATCCGTGCGGTGGAACCCCAACCACCGCCGAAACCAGCCTCAGCATCTCTGCCGATGCCGGGTCCCGAACCCGCGCCTTTCTGAGTCCCTCGTGGGCGCCAGGCCACACTGGCGCCGAGACGCTGTCTGCGGTTGTCGATAATCGTGAGGAAATCGTCATCACCCGCGCCGGGCACGAGCCGGTTGTGATCGTCTCCCTCGATGAATACGAGTCGCTCAAGGAGACGGCCTATCTGCTGCGAAATCCGGCCAACGCTCGACGTCTTCTCGGATCAATCGAACGGTTGGAGTCCGGACGGGGCACCGTGAACGATCTGATCGAGTGAAATTCGTCTGGGACGAGGATGCCGGGAAAGACTGTGAATGGTGGCAGTCCCAGGACCGCAAGATCCTCAAACGGATCAACACCCTCCTTCGTGACGTCGCACGAAACGGAAACGAGGGCATCGGAAAGCCCGAACCGTTGAAACACGGATTCCACGGCCACTGGTTCCGCCGTATTACCGATGAGCACCGTCTCATCTACAAGGTCGAAGGCGACGAAGTCCGCATCGCGGGATGCCGATACCACTACGGAAACTAGGGTCACGAAACAGAGGTCGGCGGTGACTCAGTCCTGCGACTTCTTCTGCTCGGTCGAGGCGAGGTCCGCGTCGGTCACCGGCGCGATCGAGTCGCTCCGGTTCCGGGGCAGGCGGGCCACGTAGGCGCGTTTCAGTTCGGCCCAGCGCACCAGGGAGACCTGGTTGGCCGGTGTCGGTTCGGTATTCTCAGCCACGGGAACCCTTAGTCTCGGTCGCCGTCAGTGCTGCTGCGAGGAGCAGGGCGGCGAGAAGCGAACTCACGCTTCAGGGCTGCCCATCGCAGGAGCGAAACGTGGTGGATTGTCGTACTTGTCGGATCGGCCATCGGGTCTCTCAGTCTCAAGCGTGGTTTGAACGGCACGCCGCTGAGCCTGGTTCAATGATATGAAATGGCGATCGAGATTGACACGGTTGCATCGGGATTTGTCACGGTTGAGCATCGAGATGAGTTACCGACCCACCACCATCAGTGGACGGGATCGCACCCCCTATGATAGCGCCGCCGACTCGCATCCGAGCATCTGCCAGACGCCCGGGCTAGAGTCGTGCGAATGCAACCGCCCCACACCAGCCCCGAATCCGCCGACGTCACCCGCAGCAGCACGGTCACCGGCTTCGTCCGAGTGCGGGGCGCCCGGGAGAACAATCTCCAGGACGTCGACGTCGATGTGCCCCGGGACGCGATCGTCGCCTTCACCGGGGTCTCCGGCTCCGGCAAGTCCTCGCTCGCCTTCGGCACCATTTTCGCGGAGGCGCAGCGCCGGTTCCTGGAATCCGTCGCCCCATACGCCCGCCGCCTGATCCAACAGGGGCACACCCCGGACGTCGACGAGATCACCGGACTGCCGCCCGCCGTCGCGCTGCAGCAGCGGCGTGGAACCCCGAGCTCCCGGTCGAGCGTCGGCACCGTCACCACGCTCTCGAACTCGCTGCGCATGCTCTATTCCCGGGCCGGCACCTACCCGACGGATGCCGTGCGCCTCGAGTCCGATTCCTTCTCCCCCAACACCGTGGCTGGGGCCTGCCCCCGGTGCCACGGTCTGGGTACGGCGCACACCGCGACCGAGGCACTCCTCGTGCCGGACGTCACCCTGAGCATCCGTGACGGCGCCATCGCCGCCTGGCCGGGCGCCTGGCAGGGCAAGAACCTGCGGGACATCCTCACCGTTCTGGGCTACGACGTGGACACGGTCTGGCGAGACCTGCCGCGCGCGGCGCGCGACTGGATCCTCTTCACCGAGGAACAGCCCGTGGTGGAGGTCGTGCCGCAGCGGGACCGGGTTGCCAAGCCCTACCAGGGCCGGTTCTGGAGCGCCCGCAGCTACATCATGCACACTCTGGCCGATTCGAAGAGCCAGAGCCAGCGCGAGCGCGCGCTGCGCTTCGTCGAATCCGGCCCATGCCCGACCTGCGGCGGCAGCGGTCTCACCCCCGCCGCACTGCTGGTCACCGTCGCCGGGCACTCGATCGCGGCGCTCAACCGGCTGCCGCTGACCGAGCTGGCCGACCTCATCCGCCCGACCGCCGAGTTGCGCGGAGCCGATGCGGCCCGCCCCACGGCCGCGTCCGGCGAGGCCACCGAGGTCGGGGTCACCCTCACCCGCGACCTGCTCGGGCGCATCGAGGTTCTGCTCGAACTGGGACTGGGCTACCTGAGCCTCGGGCGCGCGACCCCCACCCTCTCCCCCGGCGAAATGCAGCGCCTGCGCATCGCGACCCAGCTGCGCTCGGGCCTCTTCGGCGTGATCTACGTTCTCGACGAACCCTCGGCCGGGCTGCATCCCGCCGACGCCGAACCGCTGCTGCTCGTGCTCGAGCAGCTCAAGGCATCGGGTAACTCGGTCTTCGTCGTCGAGCACAACATGGACATCGTGCGCCGCGCCGACTGGGTCGTCGACGTCGGCCCGGTGGCCGGCGCGGACGGCGGCCGGGTGCTCTACAGCGGGCCGATCGCGGGGCTGGCCGAGGTGCCGGCGTCGGTCACCCGGCGGTTCCTGTTCCCGGCCGACGCTGCCGACGCGGCCGCCGACGCGGAAGTTGACACGGCAACCGACGCTGCCGAGGCGGCCGCACCCGCCGACGGACCCGAACCGCTGCGGGTGCCCGAGAACTGGCTGGGACTGCACGGGGTCACCCGGCACAATCTGCAGGGCCTCGACGCCGACTTCCCGCTGGGGGTGCTGACCGCCGTGACCGGGGTCTCCGGGTCCGGCAAGTCCACCCTGGTCAGCCAGGTGCTGGCGGATGCCGTTCGCCACGCCCTCCATCCCGGGGCCGACGAGCCCGGCACGGCCGGGTCGGGCACGGAGGACGAGGACGACGACACCGACACCGACACCGATTCCAGCCCCCGCGCCACCGTCGACCGCATCACGGGTCTTGGCGCCGTCCACCGCCTGGTGCGCGTCGACCAGAAGCCCATCGGCCGCACCCCGCGGTCCAACCTGGCCACCTACACCGGACTCTTCGACGCGGTGCGGGCGGCCTTCGCGGCCACCGAGGATGCGCGAAGCCTCGGCTTCGGCGCCGGCCGGTTCTCGTTCAATGTGGCCGGCGGCCGCTGCGAGACCTGCGCCGGCGAGGGCTCCGTGAGCGTCGGGCTGCTCTTCCTGCCCGGCAGCTACGCACCCTGCCCGGCCTGCCACGGCTCGCGCTACAACCCGGAGACCCTGGCCGTCACCTACCAGGGGAAGACCATCGCCGAGGTGCTCGGGCAGAGCGTCGACGAGGCCGCGGCCTTCCTCAGCGGGATCCCCGCGGCAGCGCGCAGCCTGGCCACCCTGCGGGAGGTCGGCCTCGGCTACCTGCGCCTCGGCCAGCCCGCAACCGAGCTCTCGGGCGGCGAGGCGCAACGCATCAAGCTCGCCACTGAGCTGCAGCGGGCCCGCCGCGGGCACACGCTCTACCTGCTCGACGAGCCCACCACGGGCCTGCACCCGGCGGATGTCCGCCTGCTCCTGACCCAGCTGGGCCGCCTGGTCGACGCCGGTAACACGGTGATCGTCGTCGAGCACAACCTCGACGTGGTGGCCGCCGCGGACTGGGTCATCGATCTGGGCCCGGCCGGCGGCGACGCGGGCGGCCGGATCGTGGCGACCGGGACCCCGGCCACGGTCGCCGCGCATCCGCACAGTCGCACGGCCCCCTACCTGGCTCACCGCCTGGCCGCCCGGTAGCCCTTCCCGTTCTCGTGGAGTGCCTCGCGGCGCAGGTTATGCACGGCGGCGCAGGCTGGAACCTGCGCCGCCGTGCATAACCTGCGCCGCCGTGCCGCTCGATGCCCCGGGCCGGCCCCGGGCCCGGGCCAGCCCGGCCGACCCGGCGGGTGCCATAGATTGGGAGTGACGTTGCAGCGCAAAGGAGCTCTCATGACCGGTTGGCGGATCCGCGACTTTCACTCGGACGACCTGGACGGCATCCTGCGTCTCTGGGAAGAGATCACAGCCGCCCGCACGGAGCCCGTCTACGGATTGTCCGAGGTGCTGGCGTCCTGCCAGAAGGACGACGCCGTCGTGGCCATGATGGGCGACGAGGTCGTGGGCGCCGCCGTCGGCCGGGCCGCCCACGCGCAGGGCTGGGTCGTCTTCCTCGCCACCGCACAGCGGGAGCAGGGCCGAGGCATCGGCACCGCCCTGCTGGCCGCCCTGGAGAAGAAGATGTCCCGGCACGGGCTGACCAAACTGTCCGCGCTGATGCCGGAAACGGCCACCCGGGTCGACGCGTTCGTGAAGCGCGGCTTCGAGGTCAAGAAGAACCTGCGCTACTTCGAGCGCCACATTCCCGTGCAGCGGGAGGAGCTGCGATCACTCACCGAGCTGGGCGGACGCATCCTGGCCCGCGACCTCTGGGAAGGCGTCGGCGGCATGCGCACCGAGAAGGAACTGCTCGAACGCCGACTGGTGATGCCGCTGGCGAAACCCGACATGGCCGAGCAGTACGGCGTGGTGCCGCCGAAGGCCGTCGTGCTCTTCGGCCCTCCCGGCACGGGCAAGACCACCTTCGCGAAGGCGATCGCCTCCCGGCTGGAGTGGCCCTTCGTCGAGGTCTTCCCCTCCCGGCTCGCCGCCGACCCCAAGGGCCTCGCCGGAGCGCTGCGCGAGACGTTCCTGAAGATCTCCGAACTGGAACACGCGGTCGTCTTCATCGACGAGGTCGAGGAGATCGCCGCCCAGCGCGGCGGCGAACCGCCCTCGGCCCTGCAGGGCGTGACCAACGAGCTGCTGAAGATCATCCCGGCCTTCCGTGAACAGCCCGGCCGCCTGCTGGTCTGCGCCACGAACTTCATCCGCGCCCTCGACTCCGCCTTCCTCCGGCACGGCCGCTTCGATTACGTGATCCCGATCGGGCTTCCGGATGCCGCGGCGCGCCAGGCCATCTGGGAGCGCTACGTTCCCCCGGCCACGGCCGGCACGGTCGACCTTGACCTGCTGGTCGAGGCGAGCGACGGCTTCTCCCCCGCGGACATCGAATACGCGGCCCGGCGCGCCTCGCAGGAGGCCCTCGAACGAGCGCTCTTCGAAGGCGCGGACGAGTCGACTCCCGGCGGCCCCGGCACGGACGACTACCTGCTGGCGATCCAGTCCACCCGCACCACCGTGTCGCCCCAGGTGGCCAGCGAATTCCTCGAGGACATCGAGCTGCTGGCGCGGCTCTAGCTCGAAGACCCGGCCGGCTCAGGCGCCGGCGGATTCCTCGGTGAACTCGGCCAGGGTGGCCTCGATCGTGGCGTACGACCACCGGTAGGCGGCATCCTCGTCGCGCTCGACTAGGGCCTCGGCCAGCTGGTTGTGCCGGTGGGCCGAGGGCGGCGTGTACTCGGTGATGGTGAACCGCTTCTCTTCCTGCCGGGTCTGGAGGACCGCCGCCACCGTGCCGGCGAAGTGTGCCATCACGCTGTTGCCCGACCCGATCAGGATCAGCGAGTGGAACCGGACGTCGGCCTCGAGAAACCGCGGTCCCTCGCCGGCCAGGTTGGACTCCATCATCGCCGCCGCCGCGGCCTGCACGGCGTCCAGCTGTTCCTGCGTCATCAGGCGGGCGCTGAGGCGGGCCGCGACCGGTTCGATTCCGAGCCGAAGTTCGAGCAGCTCGCGCATCTGGGTGTAGTATTCGGCGCCGCGACCCCGGCCGCGCCATCCGATGATCTGGGGGTTCATCAGGTCCCAGAATTCCCGCGGGAGCACCTGCGTTCCGACCCGCTGCCGGGGCTCGACCATCCCGAGCGACTGGAGCACCCGCAGCGCCTCCCGCAGCACCGAGCGGGAGACGGCGAAGTCGTCGATGATCTGGTCGAGGTTCAGGATGTCGCCGGGCGCATAGGCGGCGTCGACGATCTGCTGGCCCAGGGCGTTCAGCACCCGAGCATGCAGGCCCCGTTCACGCCAGGATGCTGCGCCCGCCCCACGGTTCATCTCAACTTCTCTCTCCGGGACCCGTGCGAGCGGCCCGCCGCCGGATGTCCCCCCGCGATCGTAGCGGCGTTGGTCACGACGACGTAATTCCTGTGCCACACTCAATTATCTGATTAATCAGATATTTGGACGATGGGGTCGCAGAGAAGCCGCCTCGGAATGGATATTCACATGAATTTCGCCCTTGCGGTCCCGGTGGTTCCGATCGAACCGGCCGGCAGCAACCTGCAGCTCATCATCGCGGCCCTCGTGGGCGTCGCCGTGATCATCGTGCTGATCACCTGGCTCAAAGTGCACCCGTTCCTCGCCCTCTCGATCGGCGCCGTGGGCGTGGGCGTCGGAGCCGGGCTCGCTCCGGCCGCCGCCGTGACCAGCTTCAGCACCGGCTTCGGCGCCACCATGGCGGGCGTCGGCATCCTGGTCGGTTTCGGCGCCATGTTCGGCAAGCTGCTCGCCGACTCCGGCGGAGCCGACCGCATCGTCGACTCCCTGGTGACCCGCTCGAGTGCGCGCACCCTGCCGTGGACCATGGCCCTGATCGGCGGCCTGATCGGCCTGCCGATGTTCTTCGAGGTCGGTCTCGTGCTGCTCATCCCGGTGATCATCCTGGTCGCCCGCCGCAGCGGACTCTCCCTGATCCGGATCGCCATCCCCGCCCTCGCCGGCCTGTCGGTCATGCACGGCCTCGTGCCGCCGCACCCCGGGCCCCTCGTGGCCGTGACCACGCTGGGCGCGAACCTCGGACTCACCCTCGCCATCGGCGTGCTGATCGCCATCCCGACCGTCATCATCGCCGGCCCGGTCTTCAGCAAGTTCGCCAGCAAGTGGGTCTCCGTGCCCGTGCCGCAGCTGTTCCTGACCAACGAGGAACAGGGCCTGGGCGAGAACGCCAAGCGCCCGAGCTTCCTGATCACCATCTCGGGCATCCTCCTCCCCGTCGTGCTGATGCTCGCCCGCTCGATCGCCGACGCGGTCAACCCGGGCTCCACCTCGCCGCTGAACGCCACCCTCGACTTCCTCGGCACCCCGATGATCGCGCTCGGCATCGCCGTCATCTACGCGATGATCGTCTTCGGTCGCGGCGGCGGCATGGACCGCACCGCGGTCGCCAAGTCGCTCTCCGATTCCCTGCCCCCCATCGCCGGCATCCTGCTGATCGTGGGCGCCGGCGGCGGGTTCAAGCAGGTTCTGATCGACACCGGGATCGGTACCGTCATCGCCGACGCCGTGGCCGGCAGCAGCATCTCGGTGCTCCTCCTGGCCTGGTTCGTCGCCGCGCTGATCCGCGTGGCCACCGGTTCGGCGACGGTCGCCACCGTCACCGCCGCCGGCATTCTCGCCCCCGTCGCGGCCAGCCTGGGCGGCACGGATGTCTCCCTGATGGTTCTGGCCATCGGCGCGGGTTCGCTGTTCCTCTCCCACGTCAACGACGCGGGGTTCTGGCTCGTCAAGGAATACCTCGGCACCACCGTCGGGCAGAACCTGAAGACCTGGACCGTGATGGAATGCCTCATCTCCGTCACCGGCCTCGCCGGCGTCCTGCTCCTGAACATCGTGATCTAACGTGTTCGCGAGAGCGCAACCGGTGCTCGTGATCATGGGCATCTCCGGGTCGGGCAAGTCCACCGTGGCCGGGCTCCTCGCCGGCCAGCTCGGCTGGGACCTCGAGGAAGGCGACGACCTGCATCCGCAGGAGAACATCGACAAGATGTCCGCCGGCCACGCCCTGAACGACGAGGACCGCGCGCCCTGGCTCGACACGGTCTCCTCCTGGATCATCGAGCACACCATGGCCGACGTGCCGGGCATCATCACCTGCTCCGCGCTCAAGCGCCGCTACCGCGACGTGCTGCGTGAGCACAACGTGGTCTTCGTGCACCTGGCCGGGTCGACGGAACTGATCGGGCGGCGCCTCGCCACCCGTCACGACCACTACATGCCGGCCTCGCTGCTCGACTCGCAGGTCGCCACGCTCGAGGCGCCCGACGCCGACGAGCGCGCCATCACGATCGACGCCGGCCGCGCCCCGGCCGAGGAGGCCGCGGAGATCGTGCGGCGACTCGGGCTCACCCCCCGGGCCGGGTCCTCGACCCTCGGCGCGGCGGAGCCGGGCAAGTCCTCGGTGCCGCGCGCTGCGGCGCCGGCCCAGGGGTAGCACCCGCAACAACGACGGTCCCCGCGGTCACGGCCGCGGGGACCGTCGCGTGCTCCCGCCGGCGGAGCCTGGTTTCTGACCTTCCGCTCCGAGTGCCCTATCAGCGAGCTATGACCGGCCTGATCGGCACCCCCGGTATGCCAGCATCGACCTCGCGGGGATCGACCCCATGGAGGCGTACTGATGACAACCACCGTTCACGGCACACAGATGCCACTCTCGACAGATCACCGGCACCCGGCCGCCGGGCCGGCACTCCCGGCACACTCCCAGCAGCTGCCGATCCGGAGGATCGTGGTGGGGCTCTCCCTCACCGTGCTCGCGGCCATCCACGTTCTGGACCTGCCCGGCAAATTCGCCGAAACGCCCTATCTCGCCGTGGCCTACATCGGTCTCGTCGTGACCGCGCTCGTCATCGCCGAAAGGCTGTTCGTGGTGGGTTCCCGCCGCGACTTCGCGGCCGCCGCATCACTCTCGGTGCTCGTGATCGCCGGATTCGTCGTCAATCGCACCGTCGGAATGCCCGGGGCGATGGATGACATCGGCAACTGGCTGGAGCCTCTCGGACTCCTCTCCCTCCTGGTCGAAGCCTTCGTCGTGTGGCAGGCCGCAGCGGCCCTGCTCACCCGCACCCGGCACTGAGCCGCGCCGGACGGGCACCGACGGCACCGGGCCGCGGCCTCGAGCGCGTACGCTGAGATTCACCCGCCTGACGTGACCGCGTGAGGCAAAGCGCCCGACGGATGCCGGAACGGAGGCAGGAATGACCCGCACTCTCGACGCGCGCACGACCCGCCCCCGGGCGAGTGCCGTCCGGCCCGTGATCCTGGCGGCGCTCACCCTGGCCGCCATGCTGCTCTGCCTGCTCGCGGTGCACTCCGCCGGCCACGGAGCCGGGCACGACATGCCGGCCGTCGCCTCGTCGTCGTCGATGACGGCCGTGCACAGCGCGGCTGCCCACGTCGCGGCCGCCCAGAGCGCAGTCGCCGACGTCGCTGCCGACGTGGCTGCCGCACCCGTCGGGGCGTCCGGCGGCGCCATGCTCGCGATGACCTGCTCCATCCTGCTCGCACTCGCCGCCGTTGTCGTGCTGGCCCGTCGCCCGTCTCTCTTCCAGCGCCTGCTCGAGGCGGGCGGCTTCGTCGTCGGCTCGTTCCGGGCCATCCCCCTGCACCTGCACCGTCCCAGCCTCACCCTGCTCTCCATCAGCCGCGTGTAGACCGAGACCCCGCCCGCGCACCTTCCCGGCTGCGCGGCTTCGCCGTCCCCTCGGCGTCCGGTTTCTCACTCTTCATCGATGAATGGACGAACAATGCTCAGAACTTCCCGCACCATCCGCTCTTCTCTGCTCGCCACCGTCGCGGTCGCCGCCGCCCTCACCCTGAGCGCCTGCGGCGGTGCGACGACCGCCACCGGGCCCGGCGCCGGCAGCACCCCGGCTGCCTCCTCCGCCGCCTTCAACCCGGCGGACGTCGCATTCGCCCGGATGATGATCCCGCACCACGAACAGGCCGTCACGATGAGCGACGACCTGCTGGCCAAGCACGGCGCCGACCCGCGCGTCGTCGACCTGGCCACGCAGATCAAGGCCGCCCAGGAGCCCGAGATCGACCAGCTGACCGCCTGGCTGACCGCCTGGGGCGCCGACGCCGGCGGCATGTCCGACATGGACCACGGCACCGACGGCATGATGAGCGATGCCGACATGATGACGCTCGGCAACGCCTCCGGCGCCGACGCCGACCGGGTCTTCCTCGAGCTGATGATCGGTCACCACGAGGGTGCGATCGCCATGGCCCAGACCGAGGTGGACGACGGCGAGAACGCCGACGCCCAGGCCCTCGCGAAGGCGATCGTCGCGTCGCAGACCGATGAGGTCGCCGCGATGACCGACCTCCTCGCCGCGCTGTAAGGGCCGGGCACCATGACCGAACGCACCGGCGGCATCCGCCCCCGCGCCATTCGCCACCGCGCCATCCGCCCCCAAGCCATCCGCCAGACGGGCACCGCCGTGGTCACGGCCGGCCTCGCGGTCCTGCTGGCCGGCTGCGCCCCCGGCACGGATGCCCCGGCAACCGCCACCGCTCCCTCCACTGCCGCCGCCGCTTTCGAGCACATCCACGGCCTCGGCGCCGACCCGGCCACCGGGCAGACCTACGCCGGGACGCACGAGGGGGTCTGGGTCATTCCCACCGGGGCCCTCCCGGACAGTTACCTGGCGGGGGCCCCGCGCTCCGGCGCCACCGCGCTGACCCGCACCGAGGGTCCCGTCTTCGACGCCATGGGCTTCACGGTGGCGCCCTCCGGGCTGCTGCTGGCCTCGGGGCATCCGGACCCGGGGCAGAAGTCCGCCCTCACCGGGCCGAACCTCGGGCTGGTATCCAGTGCGGATGCGGCGGCGAACTGGGCATCCGTCTCGCTGGCCGGACAGACCGACTTCCACGACCTCGACGCGGTGCCCCTGGCCAGTGGGGCCCTGCGGATCTTCGGCTATGACGCCGCCGACGGGACCGTCGCGGTCAGCGACGACGACGGCGCCACCTGGGCGGCCGGAGCCACGCTGGCGCTGCGGGACCTGGCCGCCGACCCCGCGAACCCCGACCGGGTGTTCGCGACCACGGCCGACGGCCTGGCCGTGAGCGACGACGCGGGGCGCACGTTCGCCCCGATGACGGATGCGCCGACCCTCGTGCTGATCGACGTGGTCGACGCCGCGGCGGGCGGCGGGCTCGTGGGCGTCGACCCGGACGGCCGGCTCTGGCACCAGGCGGCCGCGGCCGGACCCTGGGCTCGTGACGGGCAGGCCGACGGCACGCCGGAAGCGCTGAGCTTCGTCGGCGGTTCCTCGCCGTGGATCCTCGCCGCGGACCAGCGCGGCGTTGTCGCCAGCGACGACTACGGACGCACATGGACCGTTCTCGTGCCGAGCCGGGCTTAGGCGCGACCGGTGGAGAACATTACCCCCGGGGGCATACTCAGAGTGACGAATCCAGGACTGCGGACGAGAGGACAACGACCATGATGTGGGGTTATGACGGAGGAATGGGGTGGGCCTGGTTCTTCGGTCTGCTCGTCATCATCGGGATCGCGCTGCTGATCGTCCTGGCCGTGCGGCTGTCGGCCGGCCCGCCGGTCGGGCCGGCCGCAGGGCCAAGCGCCGGGCCGCCGGCCGGACCGGCGCGGGAGAACGGGACGCCCGGGCGCAGCCGCGCCCGCCAGATCCTGGACGAGCGTTTCGCGAAGGGCGAGCTGACGGTGGAGCAGTACCGCGAGCAGATCCGGGCGCTGGGCGAAGGCGGCGAATGAAACCGATCAGCCGCCGGACCGCCCTCACTCTGGGTGGCCTGGGGGTGGCCGGCACGGTCATCGGCGGGGCGGGTCTGCTCTGGACCGGGCAGGGCGACTCCGGGCAGGGCGGCCCCGGCCGGCCCGCCGGCCCGGCCGCGGGCGACGCACTTCGCGAGCCCGCCGAGCTCCGCAGCCGGGCGGGACTGCTCGAGCTGCGACTGGATGCCGCCGCCGGACGGACGCAGATCGGCGGCAGGACCGCCACCACCCTCGGCTACAACGGCGGCCTTCCGGGGCCCACCCTGCGCCTGCGCGCCGGCGACCGCCTGCGGGTGAGCCTGCGCAACGGCCTGACCGACCCGACGAACCTGCACGTGCACGGCCTGCACGTCTCCCCCGAGGGGAACGCCGACAACCCGTTCGTCATGATCGACCCGGGCGCCTCCTTCGACTACGACTACCTGCTGCCGCAGGACCACCCGCCCGGCCTCTACTGGTACCACCCGCACCACCACGGCCTCGTCGCCGACCAGGTGTTCGGCGGCCTCTACGGCGCCATCGTGGTCGAGGACCCTGACCCGGTCGACGTCGCCCGCGAGCGGCTGCTGATCATCTCCGACCTCACCCTCGACGGGTCGGGACGGGTCGCCTCGGCCGGCCGGGCCGAACGGATGGCCGGCCGCGAGGGCGAGCTCGTGCTGGTCAACGGCCAGCTGAACCCGACCCTGGGCATCCGCCCGGGCGAACGGGAGCGCTGGCGGATCGTCAACGCCTGCGTCTCCCGCTACCTGCGCCTGCGGCTCGACGGGCAGGCCGTGCAACTGCTCGGCCTCGACTCCGGCCGATTCGAGACGCCCCAGGACGTGGCGGAGGTGCTGCTCGCGCCCGGCAACCGCGCCGACCTGCTGGTCACCGCCGCGGAGGGGACGGCCGTGCTGCGGGCGCTGCCCTACGACCGCGGCAGCATGGGCGGGATGATGGGCGGCACCGCCCGGTCGACGGCGGAGGTCTCCCTGGCCACGGTGACCGTGTCCGGCGAGGCCGCGGCCGCGGCATCCGTCGTTCCCCGGCGTCCGGCGGCCCGCGATCTGCGCGCCGAGCCCGTGACGGCCCGCCGGGAGCTGATCCTCTCGATGGGGATGGGCGGCGGGATGGGCGGCGGGATGGGCGGCGGGATGAACTTCACCATCAACGGCGAATCCTTCGACGCCGGACGGGTCGACACCACGGTGCAGGGCGGCAGCGTCGAGGAATGGCTCCTCACCAACACCAGCCCGATGGACCACCCGTTCCACCTGCACGTCTGGCCGATGCAGCTCCTCGAGACCAACGGGCGGGCCGCGGACTCCCCCCCGTGGCAGGACGTCGTCAACCTGCCGGCCCGAGGGTCGGCGCGGGTGCGGATCGCGTTCGACGACTTCACCGGCCGCACCGTGTACCACTGCCACATCCTCGACCACGAGGACCTGGGAATGATGGGCGTCGTCGAGGCCCGGGGCCCTCTGCTCGGCGGATAGTCAGGCTGCTCTTCTAGACTGAGCCGGAAAGAAACGAAGGATATGAAGCACTCTGGGTTGTTCCGGCGCACGACGCCGAACCCGAGCACGACCGACAGCCAGGCCGCCCGAGCGGATGATTTCTCCTACCTCGACCCCGGCTCGACCTACCTCGACTCTGCCTGCCAGAGCCTGCGTCCGCAGCCCGTGCTCGATGCGATGACCGAGTACTACACGGCCTACAACGCCTGCGGCGGGCGCGTGAAATACGCCTGGGGCACGCGCGTCGACAACGAGGTGCAGGACGCGCGCCGCGCGGTGCTCGACCTGCTCGGGCTGTCCGCACGCCAGCGAGCGGTCTCCTTCACCCTCAACACGACCTTCGGCCTGAACCTGCTGCTGCAGCAGCTGCCGCAGGACCGGTTCGCCTCCATGGTGACCAGCCACATCGAGCACAACTCGGTGTTCCTGCCCACGATGACGGCCGCCACCCGGCTGGGGGTGCCGCGCCTCGTTCTCGACCGCACCCCCGACGGCGCCCTGGTCTACCAGCCGGCCCAGCTCGAGCGGGCGGTCGTCGTCGTCAACGTCGCCTCCAACATCGACGGGCGCCTGCTGACCAACCTCACCGACCTCGTGCGCGACACCCATGCCCGGGGCGGTATCGTCATCCTCGACGCGGCGCAGGCGATGGCGCACAGCCGCGCCCTGCTCGCCAAGACCGAGGCGGACGCGCTCTGCTTCTCGGCGCACAAGATGTACGGCGCGAGCCTCGGCGTGATCGTGGCCACGCACGAACTGATCGAATCCCTCGACCTCACCTTCGTGGGCGGCGGCATGGTGGCGGATGTCCGGGAAGACTCCTACGACCTGCTGCCGGGCGACCCCGGCGCCCTGCTCGAACCCGGGCTGCAGGCCTGGGGCGAGATCATCGCCCTTCGCCGCGCGATCGGCTGGCTCGGCACCGTTCGCCCGGGCGGGCAGACGCCGGCCGCGCACGTCGCGGCGCTGTCACAGCAGATGTTCGAGGGACTCGCCGAGATCCCCGGACTGACCCTGCTCAACACGGAGCCCAGCCCCGTGATCAGCCTCTACGCACCGAGGCAGGATTCGCACCGGCTCGCCGTGTTCCTGTCCCAGTCGGGCGTCATGGCGCGCAGCGGTTACTTCTGCGCCCATCACTACCTGAAGGAACAGCTCGGCCTGCCGCCGCTGCTGCGCTTCTCGCTCGGACTGCACTCCACCCCGGCCGACATCGACAAGGCCGTCCAGGCCCTCGCGCGCCTGATGAAAGGCCTCTCGTAAGTGTTCTGTGTTGCCGCATTCATCGTTCTCGTCCTCATGGCCGCCGTCTCGGCCAGGTACCGCCGCTACCTCGGCAAGGCGTGGAACTGCACCCTCCGCCGCGTCACCTTCCGCCCCTGCGACACCACCTTCAAGCAGGACATCAAGGACCACCTGCTCGCCCCGCTGGCCGTGCGCCGTCCCGGCCTGGTCGGACCGGCGAGCGTCACGCTCGAGGTGCTCGCGGTCCTGGTGGTCCTGACCACGATCTGGAGTGGGTACACCGTCGTCAAGAGCGGCGTCAACCTCTACGTCTACGGCACCTGCAACAAGCAGGATTCCGCCTCCTGCAGCCTGGGCGCGGAGGCCTGCGCCATCCCCGACCAGACCCCGACCTTCGGTGAGTCCCTGGCCGAGGGCGACGTGATCGGGGCGTTCGGCAACGACTTCGCCAGCCTCGGCAAGACGTTCTCGGCCATTCCCGCCCGCATGCAGAACTGGGACGCGAAAGACTACCTGCCCGCCAACGCCAGTTACCTGAACCCGTTCGACGAGAAGAAGGAAACGGCGCTCGAGGTCATCGACCCCGGCTGCACCTACTGCCTGCAGCTCTTCCAGAACATCGAGAAGGCCGGCTTCGACCAGAAGCAGAACCTCACCTACATCGCCTACCCGATCGCATCCGAGGACGGCTACAAGTTCAAGAACTCGCTGCTCGTCACGCAGTACCTTGAGGCCCTGCGCCTGAACCCGCTCGACGGCGCGAAGACACCGGTCGACTGGGAGATCCTCAGCCGGATCTACACGGAGAAGAACGAGGCGGGCGTGTCCTGGCAGAGCGTGATCAACGGCGCAGACCCCGCCGTGGCCACCGCACTGCTCCAGGACTGGTCAGCCGAGTTCGGCCTGAGCCCGGCGCAGGTCGCCGAGGTGGCATCCGTCGCCGCCTCCGACGAGGTGGCCGGCATCATCGCCGCGAACACGGAGCTGGTCGAAGAGAGCATCCACACCGTGAAGATTCCGTCGATCATCTTCGACGGGCGCCGCCACGACGGACTCGTCTCGCTGGACGACCTGGACTAGACGCGGGGCGGGCGGCCGAAGCGGCCGAAGCGGCCGAAGCGGCCGGACCGGGTGGCTGCTACGGCTTCCAGACCATCAGCACGACGATGAGCACGAGGAGCAGCGACGCGATGCCGGAGCCCATGGCCACGCGGGAGTAGCCGGCGATCTTGGTGCCGGTGGCGGGCATGGCGTTCGTACTCAGTGCCTCTGTACTCAGTGCCTCGGCGGCGGAGCGCATCGCCGGGACCACCAGGAACAGGTTGATCGCGAGGGCGATCACGTACAGCACGATCGACAGCCAGACCCAGGTGGAGCCGAAGGAGAAGCCCTCGTCCGCGTCCGCCATGCCCAACGCGCCGAAGCCGAAGAACGCCACCAGCACGGACAGCAGGCTGAACAGGTAGACCGATTTCGCCAGCGCGGCGACCTGTCCGGCTTCCCCGGCGCGCATGGAGCGCATCGCCGTCATGGGCAGGATGGCCATCGGGCCGACGATGAAGACGGCGGAGACAATGTGCAGGGTGTTGAACAGAAGTTCCATGGCTTCAGAGTAGGCCCGGGGCGGCGGCGGCGGTGAACCGACACGTCTGAGGCGTTGACGGCGGCCCGCACCCCTCAGAGCCGTCGCCTGGCGGCCGTCACCTCGGGGTGGTCCTCGGGGAGGGCGTGCCGGGCTCCGGCGTGCAGCAGGGCGACGTTCTTCTTCTCCCAGTCGAGCACGGCCTGCCGTTGCGGGTCGAGCGCCCGGCCCTCGGCGCAGGCGGACGCGCTTCGGCCGCAGGCACAGACCGTCGGCTTCGCCGGGTCGGCGTGGTGCAGCTGTCCGACCCGCCAGAGCACGGCCATCGCCCAGTCGATCTGGCGCTGCGCCAGCACGGTCTTGCGCTCGGCGCGCCGCACCAGGTCGCTCTCGAGGAGGGCGCGCACCCCGTCGCTCTTCGTCCGGTCGAACTGGCCGGCCACGACGCCGCGCAGCTCCGCCACCTGGGCGGCGAGGCCGTCGATCACCGCCTGCTGCTCAGCGTCCACCACCGCCGACTTCTCCGCGAACTTGCGGTGGTTCTCCTGCTGGTCCGCATACTGGCCGACCCAGAGCTTGATGTGTTCGGCGTCGCGGCGTTCAGCCTTCTCCGGCCCGAGGTGGTGCAGGCACGACGCACACACCACCTGGTCGGTCGGCGAGGTGAACGTGAACGGCTGCAGAGACTGGCAGCAGAAACACTGGGCCCGGATGGCCACATGCAACGGATACGGATGGGTCACGGAACTCCCTGCTTAGCCCTGTGCCGAGCGTACTGCTAATGCTGCCGTGGCCGCCCGCCGGCTGCGCCCTTCGCGCAGCAGCCCGCGGCGCAGGCATCGGGCCACGGCCCGAGGGCGGTCAGCGCGGCGCGCGGCGAGGCCGGCCCAGGTGCCAGGCGCTCCAGCAGCAGGTCGACGAGTCCCGAGACGAAGGCCGGGTGAACGCCCGGAGTCGGCACCCGCAGGAATTCGATTCCCACTCGGTGTGCGGTCGCGGCCGCCTCGGTGTCGAGGTCCCACACCACCTCCATGTGATCGGAGATGAAGCCCAGCGGCACGACGACCACGGCCCGGGTTCCGGCCGCGGCAAGGCGCTCGATCGCGTCATTGACGTCGGGTTCGAGCCAGGGCATGTCTGGCGGGCCCGACCGGGACTGGAAGGCCAGCGACCAGGCGGGTGCGGGCGGCCATTGAGCATCGGGGTCAGCGACGGGCAGTGCAGCCATGACCACCGCCGCGACCGCCAGATGCTGGGCCTCGTAGGCGCCGCCGGGGCCGAGATCGCGATCCGGGAGGCCGCTGCGCACGGCATCCGCGATCGGAATGGAGTGGGTCGTGAAAAGAACGTGGGTGTCGGCGACGCAGATGCCCCGCCGGGTGAACCGGGCCAGGGCCTCCCGCACGCCCTCGATGAAGGGAGCGACGAAGCCGGGGTGGTCGAAGTAGGGGCGCACGGCGTCGAGCTGCACGCCGCCGATACCGGTGGGCAACGCCTCGGCGAGGTCCTCGCGATACTGGCGGCAGCTCGAGTAGGAGCTGTACGCGCTGGTGGTGAGGGCGAGCAGCCGGGTGTGCCCGTCGAGAACGGCGGCGGCGACCTCGCCGGGCAGGTACGGCTCCCAGTTGCGATTGCCCCAGTACACCGGGAGGTTGACGCCGCGTGCGGCGAGTTCGGCCTCGAGCGCCGCCCGGAGGGCACGGTTCTGGGCGTTCACCGGGCTCACGCCGCCGACGGCGCGGTAGTGCGTCGCCACGGTCTCGAGGCGGGCCTCCGGGATGCCCCGGCCCCGGGTGACATTTCGGAGGAAAGGGATGACGTCGTCCTGGCCCTCCGGGCCGCCGAATCCGACGAGCAGGATGGCGTCGTACCGGTACGGGAGCGGTTCGGCGCTCATCCCGCCGCTAGGCGCCGGCACCGACGGCCGCCGGGGCCGCCGCGCCAGGTTGGAAAGGACACGCGGGGTCTTCGCCGAGAGGGTCGCCGCTGTCCGCGAACGCGCGGGCCCGGGATCCTCCGCACAGGTCGGCGTACTCGCACCGGCCGCAGCGCCCGCTGAACTCGGTGGCCCGGATCTGCTTGAGCAGCGCGTTGTCCCGGTAGATCTCGGCCAGGGGTGTCGTGCACACGTTTCCGAGGCCGAGGGGCAGGAAACCGGCGGGGTAGACCTCGCCGTCGTAGGCGACGAATACGATGCCCTTGCCGTCGCGGGTCGACGCGGTCTGGGCGCGCGGCAAGCCGGCGGGCGGTCCCATCAGGGTTTCGAGCCTGGCGGACAGCGCGCGGTACCGCTCGCTTGCCGGCGCCGGGTCGCCGGCGCGGCGCCGGGCGACGACGCGACGGAAGAAGGGAGCCTCGACCGTGCGCACGATGAAGCCGTGCTGGGAGGCATCGAAGAGGAAATGGCAGATGTCCTCGTGCTCGGCCGGGGTGACGGCTTCGGTCGAGACGCCTCGGCCGACCTGCACCAGGAAGAAGACCTCCCAGATGGCCGCGCCCGCCTTCTTGATCAGGGCCGCGACATCCGCGAGCTCGCCCACGTTGGCGCGCATGACGGTCGTGTTCACCTGAACGGTGAGTCCGGCCGCTGCGAGGGCACGGATGGCGCGCACGGTGTCGTCGAAGTGGCCCGGAATCCCGCGCACACCCTCATGGGTCGCCGCGACGGCGCCGTCGAGGCTGATCGACACCGCCTTGACCCCGCTCGCCACGATCCGGTCGATCATCAGGGGGGTGAGGGTGGGGGTGACGGACGGGGAGAGCGCCGTGGGCAGTCCCAACCCGGTGGCGTAGTCGACGAGCTCGAACAGGTCGGGCCGCATCAGGCAATCGCCGCCGGTGAGCACCAGAATCGGATACGGTCGGCCGAAGCCCGCCACCTGGTCGATCAGGTCCCGGCCCTGCGCGGTGGTGAGTTCGCCCGGAAGGGCCTGCATGTCGGCGCTGGCCCGGCAGTGCTTGCAGGCGAGCGCGCAGGCGCGGGTCGTCTCCCAGAAGACCAGCATCGGGCGCTTCGCGTAGTCCGGCCCCTTGCCACGACGCGCGGCCGGCACGGCCGGCAGCACGGCGGTCTCCCCGAGCGGGATGCTCAGCCCGCTCATGCGGACGCCTCGCTCCGGGCACGCGCATCGGACAGGACCTGCGCGATGCTGTCGGCGGTGCGCTCTGCGTCCGCCACGCAGCTGGCCAGCCCGACCCCGCGGTAGGCGGAGCCGGTCAGGCGGATCCCGGGCAGCCGGCCGAGTGCCTCCTCGGCGGCCGCGAGCCGAGCCTGGTGGCCGACGACGTACTGCGGCATACCCTGCGGCCACCGTTCGATGTGCTGTTCGGTCGGGCGCCCGGTCAGGCCCATCGCCTCCACCAGCTCGGCGTGCACCTGGCTGACCAGGGTATCGTCATCGAAGCCCACCCAACGCTGGTCACGGCGCCGGCCCACCATGCAGCGGATGAGGACGGTGTTCTCATCGGCAAGGTGCGGCCACTTGACACTGGACCAGGTGCAGCCGACGATGAGGCGACCCTCTTCTGGCGGCACCAGGAAACCGGTGCCGTCGAGGTCGTGAGCCACCGCGGAGTGCGGGTAGGCCAGACAGATCGTGGCCACGTCGACGTAGGGAATGCCGCCGAGTGCGGCCGCCAGATCCGGCGCCTCGGCGGCGATCATGCCGGCGGCCACGAATGCGGGGATGGCGAGCACGACCGCATCGGCCGGGAAGACGGTCCCATCCTCCAACGCGACCAGGTAGCCGGTGCCGTTCTCGTCCCGTGTCACGGATACCGCGGCACTGCCCAGACGCACGTCATCGCCCGCCACGCGGTCGGCCAGCGCGTCGATCAGGCGGGCCAGCCCGCCGACCAGGGTTACGAGGGCAGCGCCGCCGGTTCCGGCCGGCTTCGGCGCGTTCCGCCGGCGGCGGCGCAGGCCGAGATAGAGACTGCGGTTGGCCCGGCCCAGTGCCTCGATATCCGGTGCGGTGCTGCGAGCACTGAGCTCGTCGGCCCGGCCGGCGTGGACGCCGCCCAGGAGCGGGTCCACGAGCCGGTCGAAAACCTGCCCGCCCATCCGGGGCCGCACCAGTTCGGCGATTGTGGGGTCCTCCGGCAGCGCCGCCCGGGTCGGGAGCACGACGTCAAGGGCCGCGCGCGCCAGGCCGAGGGGCGAGAGCAGTCGCGATTTCATCAGCGGCAGCAGCCGGTCGGGGATACCGAACAGGGTGCCGGCCGGGAGGCGGCGCAGCGCGCCGCGCGACCAGATCCGAGCGCCGGACCCGGCCGGGGCCACGACAAGATCACTGAGACCGAGGTCCTCGATCAGTGCCGCCGCCACGGGCGCCCGCACCATCAGGGCGTCGGGTCCGACGTCGACCAGGTGCCCGCCGAATTGCTCGGTCGCGATCTTGCCGCCGAGCCTGGGCCCGGCCTCGACCAGACTGAGTTGCACGTCCGCGCCGAGCCGGCGATGCAGGTAGTGCGCTGTCGCCAATCCGCTGATTCCGCCGCCGACAATGACGATCCGTGGTTGAGAGAGCACTTGTATATTCCTCCAGCTGCCGGTACGTCCAGCGCAGCCGGCAACCGATGGCAATCCTTGTTGCCTCGATCCTACGACCGTCGTGCGACCCCGTTCCAACCGGGGCACCGGCCGTGGGCGTCGAGTATCAGGCGAATCGCCGCCCGGACCGGGGCCTGATCAGATGACGGATTGCCTGGACGGCCGCCTAATATTCTCGTTTTGGCATACGCTTTTCGGTGGGTAGGGAGACCGCGGCGCGGGCTCGCTCCACCGCCTCGACGGAGCGGGCGACGTCCTCCGCATCCGTCGACCAGTTGCTCACCGATACCCGCAGCACGTCTCTGTCGTGCCAGCGGGAGCCCGACATCCAGGTGACTCCCTCGGCGAGCAGCGCCTCGGTCACCCGGCGGGTGCTCTCGTCGTCACCGAAACTCACGCACACCTGGGTGAACACCACGTCGTTCAGCACCTCGGCGCCCGGGATGCGCCCCAACCCGTCGGCGATGGCCCCGGCCTGGTCGGCCAGGCGCTCCACCAGCGCCACGGTACCGGACCGGCCCAGCGATCTCAGGGCCGCCCAGACCGGCACGCCGCGGGCCCGACGCGAGAGCTCGGGCACCTTCTCGTGCGGATCGCCCGGGCCGCGCTCATCCGCGACCAGATAACTCGTGTGCACCCCGAACGTGGTCCTCAGATCGGCGGGGCGGGCCACGATGGCCATGCCGCAGTCGTAGGGCACGTTGAGGGTCTTGTGCGCGTCGGTGGCCCAGGAATCGGCGGTGTCGAGTCCGGCCAGCTGCTCCCGATAGCGCGGGCTGGCCGCGGCCCAGAGGCCGAACGCGCCGTCCACGTGCACCCAGGCTCCGTGCTGCCGGGCGAGGGCGGCGAGTTCGCCGACCGGGTCGAAGGCGCCGGAGTGCAGGTTGCCGGCCTGCAGGCAGACGATCACGGGCCCCGTGACCCCGGTGAGCGCGGCGGCCAGGGCGTCAGGACGCATCCGGCCCTGGTCGTCGGCCGGCACCACGATGGGCGCGCTGAGGCCCAGGTAGCGCAGGGCTTGGTCGATCACCGCGTGCCGTTCCTCGCCCACGAAGACCTTCACGCGCGGCGATCCGGCCAGCCCGTTGACGGCGACATCCCAGCCGGCCCGGCCGAGCACGTGGTCCCGCCCAGCGGCCAGACCCGTGAAGTTGGCCATCGTGGCGCCCGCGGTGAAGCCCACGTCGGCCCCGGCGGGGAGCCCGAGCAGGTCGAGGATCCAGCCGCCCGCGGCCTCCTCGGCGGCCGCAGTGGCCGGCGTCGCGAACCGCATGCCCGCGTACTGGTCCCAGGCGCTGACGAGCCAGTCCGCGGCCAGGGCGGCCGGCAGCGTGCCGCCGATCACCCAGCCGAAGAACCGGCCGGACGGCATCGCCATCAGCCCGGGTTCGGCCAGGGCGGCCAGCTCGTCGACGACCTGGGCCGGGTCGGTCGGCTGATCCGGCAGGGGCGCAGCGAAGCCGGCGACGAGCGCGTCGGCATCCAGCCGGGGGCCGACGGGCCGGGTGGGAACGGAGGCGAGCCAATCCATCGCGTGCACCCGAGCCCGCTCCAGCGCTGCGCGGTAGTCCTCCGGGCGAGCAGTCATGGCACGATTTTATCGCCGCGCACCGAGCGCGGAAAGGGTGCTGGTCTCCGGCCGCAGGTCGAGGCGGCGCAGCAGCTGCGCGTTCACGGCGACCACCACCGTCGACGCGGACATCAGCAGCGCCCCGACCTCCATCGGCAGCACGAAACCCACCGGGGCCAGCACCCCGGCGGCCAACGGCACGGCCAGCAGGTTGTAGCCGGCCGCCCACCACAGGTTCTGGCGCATCTTGCGGTAGCTCGCGCGGGACAACTCGATCACCGAGAGCACCGACCGGGGGTCGTCGCTGGCGAGGATCACGCCGGCCGAGGCGATGGCGACATCCGTGCCGGCTCCGATCGCGATGCCGACATCGGCCTGGGCCAGCGCCGGCGCGTCGTTGACGCCGTCCCCGACCATCGCGACCGTGCGGCCCTCCCCCTGCAGTTCGGCCACCTTCGCGGCCTTGTTCTCGGGCCGTACCCCCGCGAACACGCGGTCGATGCCCAGTTCGGTTGCGACCGACCGGGCCACCGGTTCGGCGTCGCCGGTGATCATCACCACCTCGATCCCCTCCGCGTGCAACGCGTCCACGGCCTGCCGGGATTCCGCCCGCACCTCGTCGGCGAGCCCGATCGCGCCGACCACGTCACCGTCCCGGAGCACGTGCAGGACGATGGCGCCCTCCCCGGCCCATGCTTCCGTCTCCGGCAGCGGAGCCCGGTGGTGCCGCCGCAGCAGTCCGGGGCCGCCGACGCTCACCTGCCGCCCGTCGACGAACCCGGTCACCCCGACGGCCGCGGACGCCTGGAACCCGGTGGCCCGCGGCACTTCGAGCGCACGGGACCGGGCCGCGGCCACGATGGCGCGGGCAAGCGGATGCTCGCTGTCGGCTTCCACGGCGGCGGCGAGCGCGAGCGCATCCGTCGGCGACGCGTCGGCGGGGGCAGCGAGGCGAGTGAGAGTCGGCTCGCCCCGGGTCAGCGTGCCGGTCTTGTCGAACAGGACGGCGTCGACCAGGCGCATGCTCTCCAGGGCCAGCCGGTCCTTGACCAGCACGCCGCCCCTCGCGGCCCGCTCGGTCGCGATCGACACCACCAGCGGAATCGCAAGCCCGAGCGCGTGCGGGCAGGCGATCACCAGCACCGTCAGGCTGCGCACGATCGCGGTCTCGGGGGTGCCCACCAGGGTCCAGACGGCCGCGGTCAGCAGGCCGGTGCCCAGCGCGAACCAGAACAGCCACCCGGCGGCCCGGTCGGCGATCCGCTGCGCGCGCGAGGACGAGCCCTGGGCCTCCGCGACCAGGCGCCGGATGCCGGCCAGCGCCGTGTCCTCGCCCACCGCGGTGACCCGCACCCGCAGGGCCGAGTCGGTGGCGACGGTGCCGGCGACGACCTGCCCGCCCGGCCCGCGGCGAACGGGCCGCGACTCGCCCGTGATCATCGACTCGTCGACGTCGGCCGTGCCCTCCGTGACCTCGCCGTCGGCGGGCACGCGCCCGCCCGGCCGCACGATCACGAGGTCGCCCACGGAAAGCTCGGTCGGGGAGACCACGACCACTTCGTCGCCGACCACCCGCTCCGCCTGGTCGGGCAGCAGGGCGGCCAGGGACTCGAGGGCGGTGGAGGTCTGCGCGAGCGAACGCATCTCGATCCAGTGGCCGAGCAGCATGATCGTGATCAGCAGCGCCAGTTCCCACCAGAAGTCGAGTTCGGGGGCCAGGATACCGAGGCTCGCCCCCCACGATGCGGCGAACGCCACCGTGATCGCGAGCGCGATCAGCAGCATCATGCCCGGCGTGCGCGCCCGCAGCTCCGAGACGGCTCCGGTGAGGAACGGCCGGCCGCCCCAGACGTACATCACCGTGCCCAGCACCGGTGAGATCCATTCGATCCCCGGCAGGCCGGGCAGGCGGTAGCCCACGAGCATGGCGAACATGGGGCTGAACCAGACGACCGGAACGGTGAAGACCAGCATCACCCGGAACAGGCGGCGGAACCGGGCCACGTGGTCGCCGTGCCCCGCGTGCCCGGCGTGCCCGGAGTGCCCGGAGTGCCCGGGCGGGCCGGGGGCGGCATGGTCCATCTCAGCGTGGTCGTGCTCCATGCCGCCACGTTATGCCCCTTGGGGATGTCCTGCCAGAGCGCTGCCGCGGCCCGTCCTCAGCGTCCGGTGTTCGCCTCCGGACGCAGCCGGATCAGCCGCTGCGGCCCATCCTCGTCCAGTTCGGCCACGTCGCCGCGCGAGGAGAGGAAGTCGGTGAAGGAACGGAAGCCTAGCGGCTTCTCGTTGAATGAGGGGTCCATCCGGCGCATTTGGTTCTTCACCGATCCGGTGTTCAGCCACTCGTCGGCGTCGCCTTTCGCGTGACCGATCTGCAGGGCCCGCACGAGGAGCTTCGTCGCGATGGTCTGCGGGTCGGTGTCATCGGCCGGTTCGGGCTCGTCGTATTGCGAATCGTCGGTGTGCGAGAACATCGGGATCGTCGTCAACTGGCGCACCGGGATCGGGGTCGTCTGGGGCCCGGCCACCTCGGGTTCCGGCGCCGCCCTGCCCGACGGGGGCTTCTCCGCCGTCACCGGCGCGGTCACAGCGGCGGCCGCCGCGGTGGCGGTCACCTTCGCGATTCCCGGCAGGGAGTCATAGTCCTCGAATTCGTCACAGGCGGCCGCGAGCGAGGTGCTCGTCGACCCGGCGACTCCGATGC
Source organism: Cryobacterium sp. TMT4-10 (assembly GCF_004403275.1). NCBI lineage: Bacteria > Bacillati > Actinomycetota > Actinomycetes > Micrococcales > Microbacteriaceae > Cryobacterium > Cryobacterium sp. TMT4-10. The sequence continues at coordinate 33,556 of NZ_SOGU01000051.1, read as the reverse complement.
CGACGACGAAGCGGCCGAGCCTCTTCGACTTCTGGGCGAGGGCGATGTAATCGGAGTCCCCCGCGACGATGATGATGTGGGTGAGGTCGGGCAGCCGGAACAGGTCTTCGACCACGTCGACGGCGAGACGGATGTCCGCACCGTTCTTCGTTCCCCGCGTGGTCGTCGTGAACAGCTGGGTGAGGTCGACGGCTCGGGACATGAGCTGGCGTTGGTAGCTCGCGTTGACGGGCACCGACCAGTCGGCGTACGCCCGGTTGACGACCAGGGTTCCGAATGACGCGGCGAAGTCGATGATCGCGTTGAAGTCGACCGTCGCGGCGTTCAGCCGCGTGGTGACCAGGGGGTCGGAGGCAGCGCTCGATCTGTCGAAATTGCGGATGCCATCGCGCTGGAAGGCATTGCGGCCGTGCAGTTGCTGGTATCGAGAGATGACGATGTTGTCAAAGTCGATGTAGAGGCCGACGCGTGAATCGCTCGGTTCAGTCATGTGATGGGTTCCTTAGCTACCGGCGCACGAATCGGTCCGGGCCCGGCACTTCAGTCTGCTGCGACCGACGCGAGAACAGCAACTCTCCGTCCTGTGACTTCGCCGACGGATGCTCAGAAAGCGCGCACCGTGAGGTGGTTGTGCACCTCCGACACGTGCGGCGACCGCCAGGCGGCCTTGCCGGCCTGTTTCTTCTCCGCCCAGGACCGCACCGAGCCGGTGAGCGTCACCTCGCTGCCCTGGATGCCGACCGCGATGTTGTCGGCGTCGAGCTGGGCGCTGCGCAGGATGGCCTTGTGGATCAGTTCCTCCGTGTCGGTAGCCGACGGGCGCCTCGTCAGGCCGATCCGGCTGTCGACGAGGTGCACCCCCGAGATGCGCTCCACGGCTGCGCGGGCGGCTTCTCGTTGGTAGTTCCAGTCGACCGTGCCGGACAGCGTCACGATGTGGTCCCGCGCCTCGGCCTTCACCGCGTCCCGGGGGATGCCGGCCGCCCAGGAGAGCGCGTTCTGCACGGCACGGGCGATCTCGGTGTCGGTGTGCTCGGCGACCGCCGAGGAGCGCACCGTGAGGTCGTCGGCGACGGCGGTCACGCCGCGCACGCGCAGCGCCGCCTCGGTCGCGGCGATCCGCTCCGCGTGGTTGCTGACCTCTCCGGCCAGGGTCACGACCCCGTCGTTGACGGAGACGCCGATATGGGCCGGGTCGAGACCCGGCATCCAGTTCAGTTCGTCGCTGACCTCGGCCTGCACCTCGAGGTCGTTCGGTTCGTCCTCTGTTGTCGTCATGCGCCCAGCATGGGCCTGCGCGGCCCGGCCGTCTAGGGCCGGGGTGCCGAATCCGGCGAACGGGGCCGGCGGGTGGAGAATGCGACTATGACCAACGTCGATCCAGTCCCGGTTTTCTTCCTCTCGGACAGCACGGGCATCACAGCGGAAACGCTGGGGAACACCCTGCTGACCCAGTTCCCGGAGATCGACTTCGACCGCACCACCATCCCCTTCATCATGGACGTGGCCCAGGCACAGTCCGTGGTCGCCACCATCGACGGCGTGGCCGCGCACGGCGGCCACAAGCCGATCGTGTTCTCCACGGTCGTGACCAGCTCCATCCGTCATACCCTGGCCGAGTGCACCGGCACCCTGGTGGATCTGCTCGGCACCTATCTGGGCCAGCTGGAGCAGGCCCTGGCCACCCGGGCCAGCAACGAGCCGGGGCGGGCGCACGGACTCGGCAACGCCGCCCGCTACCAGTCACGTATGACCGCGGTGGAATATGCCATGGAACATGACGACGGCCAGAGCCTCCGCGCCCTGGAGAAGGCCCAGATCATCCTGGTGGCGCCCTCGCGGTGCGGCAAGACGCCCACCACGATGTACCTGGCCCTGCAGCACGGGATCTTCGCCGCGAACTTCCCTCTGGTCGACGAGGACTTCGAGCGCGAGGGTCTGCCCAAGCCCCTGCGCCCCTTCGTGGACAAGTGCTTCGGCCTCACCACCAACCCGTTGCGGCTCAGCCAGGTGCGCACACAGCGGCGGGAGGGGTCACCCTACGCGTCCCTGCGCCAGTGCGGGTTCGAACTGCGCAGCGCGGAGCGACTGTATGCCTCCCACGGCATTCCGTTCCTCAACTCGGCGAGCATGTCGGTGGAGGAGATGTCCGCCACAATCCTGCAGCAGATGAAACTCAAGCGCTGAGGCACCTGACACTATGGAAGCAGGGACTCGCCCACGACGACGAGCCACCTCACCTCGCGGCCGCACCCCTGGCCGCACACCTGCAAGGGAGCAGAAACATGACGACGGACATCCTCTGGTTTTCAGAAATCGGACTCACCGACCTGGATCGCGTGGGAGGCAAGAACGCCTCCCTGGGTGAGATGGTGCAGAACCTGACGTCCGCCGGGGTCAAGGTGCCAGACGGCTTCGCCACCACGGCCGACTCGTACCGCCGGTTCCTGGCCGATTCCGGCCTCGACCGGAGGATCATCGAGCGCCTGCGGGGCCTCGACATCGACGACGTCACCGAGCTGGCCGCCGCCGGCCAGGAGATTCGCACCCTGATGCGCGACACCCCCTTCCTGCCCGAGTTCGAGGCTCAGATCCGGGCCGCCTACGCGACCCTGGTCGGCAAGCACGAGGGCTCGGAGGAGCTGTCCTGGGCGGTTCGCTCCAGCGCCACGGCCGAGGACCTCCCCGATGCGTCCTTCGCCGGCCAGCAGGAGACGTTCCTGAATGTGCGCGGGATCGAGAACATCCTGCCGGCGATCAAGGATGTCTTCGCCTCGCTCTACAACGACCGTGCCATCGCCTACCGGGTGCACCACAACTTCGAGCACGCCGAGGTGGCCCTCTCCGCCGGGATCCAGCGCATGGTGCGCGCGGACATCGGATCCTCCGGTGTCATGTTCACCATGGACACCGAATCCGGGTTCCGGGACGCGGTCTTCATCACCTCCTCCTACGGACTCGGCGAGGCCGTCGTGCAGGGCGCCGTGAACCCGGACGAGTTCTACGTCTACAAGCCGGCCCTGCTGGCCGGACGGCCCTCCATCCTCAAGCGCACCCTCGGCGAGAAGGCGCTGCAGATGACGTTCACGCAGAACCGTGAAATCGGCCGCACCATCGACTTCGTGCCGGTGGAGGCCCGCCAGCGCAACCTGTTCAGCATCACCGACGCCGACGTGGAGGAGCTCGCCCGCCACGCGCTGGCGATCGAGGCGCACTACGGGCGACCGATGGACATCGAGTGGGGCAAAGACGGCCTCGACGGCGGCATCTACATCCTCCAGGCGCGCCCGGAGACGGTGCAGTCGCGGGCGTCCGCGGTCTCGATGAGCCGGTTCAAGATGCATGAGACCGGCAAGGTGCTCGTCGAGGGCCGCGCCATCGGCCAGCGGATCGGCGCCGGGCCGGTGCGCATCCTCTCGTCCATCGACCAGATGGCGAGTTTCACGACCGGGGATGTGCTCGTCGCGGACATGACCGACCCGGACTGGGAACCGATCATGAAGCGCGCCAGCGCCATCGTGACCAACCGCGGTGGCCGCACCTGCCACGCGGCGATCATCGCCCGCGAACTCGGCATCCCCGCGGTCGTCGGCACCGGTACGGCCACCGACGTCCTGTCCGACGGCCTCGAGGTGACGGTGTCCTGCGCCGAGGGCGAGAGCGGCCTGATCTACGAGGGCATCCTCGACTTCGGCATCGAGGAGACCGCGCTCACCCTGCTGCCGCCGGCGCCGGTCAAGGTGATGATGAACGTCGGCACGCCCGAGCAGGCGTTCACGTTCGCCCAGCTGCCCAACCACGGCGTCGGCCTGGCCCGGCTCGAGTTCATCATCAACCGCCAGATCGGGATCCACCCAAAGGCGCTGCTGAACCTCGCGGACCAGCCGGCCGACGTCGCCGCAGAGATCAACACCCGCATCGCCGCCTACGGCAGCCCGCGGGAGTTCTACATCAAGCGGCTGGCCGAGGGTGTCGCCACCATCGCGGCCGCGTTCGCGCCGGAAACCGTGATCGTGCGGATGAGCGACTTCAAGTCGAACGAGTACGCCAACCTGATCGGCGGCCCGGCCTACGAACCGCACGAGGAGAACCCGATGCTGGGCTTCCGCGGGGCGTCACGCTACCTGGAGCCGTCCTTCCGGGACTGCTTCGACCTCGAGTGCGAGGCGCTCTCGTTCGTGCGCAACGAGATGGGACTCACCAACGTCAAGCTGATGATCCCCTTCGTGCGCACCCTGGACGAGGCGCGCGGAGTGATCGACCTGCTGGCCGAGAACGGGTTCCGCCGGGGTGAGAACGGCCTCGAGATCATCATGATGTGCGAGCTGCCGGCCAATGCGCTGCTGGCCGACGAGTTCCTCGACCACTTCGACGGGTTCTCCATCGGCTCCAACGACATGACGCAGCTGACCCTCGGCCTGGACCGGGACTCCGCGATCGTGGCCGGCGGTTTCGACGAGCGTGACCCCGCCGTCAAGAAGCTGCTGAGCATGGCGATCGCGGCCTGCAAGGCCCGCGGCAAGTACGTAGGAATCTGCGGCCAGGGTCCGAGCGACCACCCCGACTTCGCCGAGTGGCTGGTCGAGGAGGGCATCGACTCCGTGTCCCTGAACCCGGACACCGTGGTCGACACCTGGCTGCGCCTGGCCGCCGCCGCGGCGGTCGAGGTCCCGGCGGTCTGACGCGGGGCGGTCCGGCTCGGCGCGGGCGTCAGAGGGGGCGGATCAGGTCAGGGCCGCCGTTCGGCACGCCCGCCTGGAGCTCGACGCGGTTCACCGATGTGGACACCGGGTAGCAGTCCAATTGGCCCGCGATGGCGGCCGAGTCGCTCTCGAGCATCCCCAGCAGCTCCTTCGCGCCGAGGCCGTCGCCCAGCCACGCGTCGTAGGAGCCTGCCCACAGGGCCGCCGGCATCCGGGCGAGGCTCGAGGCCCGGCGCGACGCGCGCGTCGCGGGTGATGATCGACATCGACAGCCGCCACCGGCGCGGATCCTTCTCGGCCAGGGACGGATCCGGCCAGGCGCACACGATTCCCGCCATCGCCAGCGGATGCTGCGGCTCCCGGATGAAGTACGGCTGCTTGCCCGATTCCTGTTGCTCCCACTCGTAGTAGCCGGTGGCGAAGACGATGCAGCGTGACTTCAGGAACGGATTCTTGAACAGGCCGAGCCGGTCGACAGACTCGATCCGCGCGTTGAAGACCGGCTTCCCGCCGCCGAAGGTCGGCGATCCGGGCGCGACCATGCCCCAGCGCACGTCCGCGACCTCTCGATCACCGTGACGTTCACGCATCACCGGCACCTCGTTCGTCGGCGCGATGTTGTAGTGCGGCTGTCGCTCTGCGAGCGTGGCCGGCTGCGCGCCGGGCTGCTTCGGGTCGAGCTGCTGCTCCGCAACCAGGAAGTCCAGCAGCTGGTACACCGTGCCATCCATCGCGAATCGACCGCACACCGCCGACCTCCGTCCTTTCGTCCCCTCCAGTAAACCCCTCCGCGCGAGCCTCTGCCGGAGTCCACGGGTCAGAAGCGACCGGGCCTCATCCGGTGCACCAGTCCGGCATGAAGCCGGACACGCTGCGCGTGCTGGTGCCGGTGGCCAGGTCGACGAATGTGGTGCTCATGCCGGAGAACGCGGGCACCTGCCGGTAGGCGTCGGCCCGTCCGCTGCCCGCAATCGTTTCGACCGCGAGGTACTGGCCGTTCGGGGAGGCGCAGACGTCGCGCACACGGGAGGACTCCGACGCGGGCGTGAAGACCACGTTCGAACCGTCATCGTCGGTGACGGCGATCAGGGAGATGAGGTCGTTGATTCCCGTGCTCTCCTGCAGGTACAGCCGCGCGTACCGCCCCTGCTCGTTCAGCAGGATGAGTTTGCCGGGGTACGCGGCCTCGTCGAGCGGGCTGGGCGCCAGCTCGAAGGGCGTCACCTCGCCGTCGGCGAGGTCGAGGGTCGAGCCCCGCTCGGGATCGGCCAGGATCAGCGCCCGGGAGCCGGGAACGAAGCCGCGCATCTCGGCGTGCACGCCCAGGGGCTCCAGCGCGCCGTCACCGAGCACGTCGACCAGGAACAGGCTGTGGCCGGAGTCGTGCACGACCAGCGAGGCGGTGTCCGGCACGAACGCCAGGTCCATCGCCTCCACCGCCGGCCCGTCGGCGCCGGCGACCTCCTCCGGGAGTCCGGACTCCGCGGTCAGGTCGTAGATGAAGGGCGTCTTCTGATGACGGCGCCCTTCTGCGGCCGGGCCGCTGGTGAAGGTGTAGGCGATGAGGTGCCTGGAGGGCGACGCCTGCAGGTTCTCGACCGTGCCAGCCGAGGGCAGGGGCAGCCGCACCGTCTCCCCGATCGTCTCGCCGCCCGCGAACGAGACCACCTCGATCGCGGCCGCGGCCGCGTCGTCCAGGGTGACGGCGGCGAGATGGGAGTCCAGCGCGACATACTGCTGGATGCGCGGGGCGCTGAACACGACCTCACCGTCGCCGCGGCCGCGCAGGGTGGTGCGCCGAACGGTGTCCGGCAGCTTCGCCCCGTCCTCCCCCACCCGGTCGTCGCGCTGCAGGGCGTAGAGGCCGGGATCGGGGGTCGTGAACCGGTAGTCCAGCGTGGCAGCGGCGTTCCGGGCCGACCCCGCGACATCCGTGACCGTGACGGTGTACTCGGTGTTGTAGCGAAGGATGCCGGTGAACCGCACCGTGAGTTCGGCGCCCGACACCGAGGTCGAGACCGCCGTCTTCGGGGTCACGGACACCTGGCCGGCCTCGATCTCGGCGAGCGGCTGGTTCGCCGTGAGGCTCAGCCGGGATCCGGCGTGCACGATGGACCGGTCGAGGTCGATCTCGGCGGAGGCGAGCCGGGGAGCCTGGGCGAAGTTCACCGCCGCACCGGCTGCCGCGAGGCCCGCCACCAGCACCACCAGCACCACGACGACGAGACCGAACGAGCGGGTGAAGCGCCGGTTCGCGCGCCGGTCGGAGCGGATCATTTGAGTAATCGTAGCGGGCCGATCGACGCCATCCTCGCCGGATAAGCCGGGCACTCAGGCCGGGGGCTTAGGATCGATGATGTATTCAGGCGCATGCTGCCCGCCAGCCGGCCGCATCGTCGTCAATTGCGTTCCCCCGCCATTGGCGCCCATGATGACGATCCACCCCGATCGAGATCGTGACCTACTGACCGATTCGATCACCCCCCCCC
>NZ_SOGU01000051.1:0-26354 GCF_004403275.1 Cryobacterium sp. TMT4-10 | reverse complement strand
CCCCCCCCCCCCCCCCCCCCCCCCCACTTTGGCACCTACCCAGCAAGGCTCCCCATGACATCCACGCAATATTCTCTGTCGTGCGCCGAAACGCGCGACCGCCTCCTGACCCTGCGCGGCGTTCTGTTCGACCTCGACGGAGTGCTCACGCCCACCGCCGACGTTCACATGGCCGCGTGGTCGCGACTGTTCACCCCGTTCCTCGAGGAGCAGGGCGTGAGCCCCGCCTACAGCGACGCCGACTACTTCCGCTACATCGACGGCAAGCCCCGCTATGACGGCGTGCGCTCCCTGCTTTCCTCCCGCGGGATCACCCTGCCCGACGGGGATCCGACGGATGCCCCCGAACTGAACACCGTCTGCGGCCTCGGCAACCGCAAGAACGAGGCGTTCAGCGAGACGCTCGCCGAAGACGGAGTCACCCCGTACCCCGGATCGATCGAGTTCCTCGACTACGTCGTGTCCGCCGGCCTCGCCGTGGCCGTCGTCACCAGCTCCCGGAACGGGGAGAAGACCCTCGCCGCCGCCGGCATCCGTGGCCGCTTCGAGATCCTCGTCGACGGTCTGCTGTCCGCCGAACGCGGCCTCGCCGGCAAGCCGGCCCCGGACACCTACGAACTGGGCGCCAAGCTGCTCGGGCTCACCGCCGCCGAGTGCGTCGTGGTCGAGGATGCGCACTCCGGCATCCAGGCCGGCCGGGCCGGCAACTTCGGCCTGGTGCTCGGCGTCGACCGCGGCGTCGGGGCGCAGACCCTCCTGGAGGCCGGCGCCGACGTCGTCGTACCCGACCTCCACGACCTCCTGCCCGACGCTTCCCCCGTGCACTCGAACACGTCCCACCCCACGGAGGCCGGCGAATGAACCTGAACCCCGATCCCCTGGACCGCAACCGGTTCCCCGTCGACGAATGGGCCCTGGTGGAGAAGAATTTCTCCGGGTCCGACATGGGCCGCACCGAGACCCTCTTCGCCGTCGGCAACGGCTACCTCGGCCTGCGCGGCAACGTGGATGAGGGCCGCGACGCCCACGCCCACGGCACCTTCATCAACGGGTTCCACGAAACCTGGCCCATCCGCCACGCGGAGGAGGCGTTCGGCTTCGCCCGCGTCGGCCAGACCATCGTGAACGCACCGGATGCCAAGATCATCCGCATCTACGTCGACGACGAGCCGCTCGTGCTCACCAACGCCGACCTGCTCAGCTACGAGCGCCGCCTGGACTTCGCCGACGGCGTGCTCTCCCGCGAGCTGGAGTGGCGCACGCCCTCCGGCAAGCGCGTGTCGATCCGGTCCCGGCGCCTGGTCTCGTTCACGGAGCGCCACCTCGCGATCCTCGAATACGAGGTCACGATGCTCGACGCCGACGCATCCGTCGTCATCTCCAGCCAGATCCTGAACCGTCAGGACGGTGCCAGCGAGTACGACGCGTCGAAGCTGATCTCCGACAAGAAGTTCGACCCGCGCAAGGCGGAGTCCTTCACCGACCGGGTGCTCATGCCCCGGTTCAAGCGCGCATCCGACGGCCGCTACGTCCTCGGCTTCCGCTGCACGAACTCGGGCATGACGATCGCCTGCGCCGCCGACCACGTGATCGAGACCGTGAACGAGTACGACGTGGACTCCCACATCGATGACGACCTCGCCAAGCACGTCTACCGGGTCAAGGCCAAGCAGGGCAAGACCATCCGCATCACCAAGACGCTCAGCTACCACACCTCCACCGGCGTGCCCACGCACGAGCTCGCCGACCGGTGCGACCGCACCCTCGACCGGGCCCGCGAAGAGGGCACCGCCGTGTTCCTCACCCAGCAGCGCGAGTGGCTCGCCGATTTCTGGGCGCGCACGGATGTCGTCGTGCACGGTCAGCCCGCGCTGCAGCAGGCCACCCGCTGGAACCTGTTCCAGCTGGCCCAGGCATCGATGCGCGCAGACGGCCAGGGCGTGTCCGCCAAGGGCGTCTCCGGCTCCGGCTACGGCGGGCACTACTTCTGGGACACCGAGGTCTATGTCGTGCCGTTCCTGACGTACACGTCGCCGAACGCCGCCCGCAGCGCGCTCCGGTTCCGCCACTCGATGCTTGACCACGCCCGGGCCCGCGCCACGGAGCTGAACCAGCTCGGCGCCTTGTTCCCCTGGCGCACGATCAACGGCCTCGAGTCCTCCGCGTACTACGCGGCCGGCACCGCGCAGTACCACATCGACGCCGACATCTCCTATGCGCTCAGCCAGTACGTGGCGGCCACCGGCGACGAGGACTTCCTCGCCCGCGAAGCCATCGACATCCTGGTGGAGACCGCGCGCATGTGGGCCGACCTCGGCTTCTGGCGCGGCAACGGCAAGGATGTCTTCCACATCCACGGCGTCACCGGGCCCGACGAGTACACGACCGTCGTCAACGACAACCTGTACACGAATATCATGGCGCGCTCGAACCTGCGCACCGCGGTGACGGCGGTGCGGCGGCTGCGGTACATCGATGTGGAGTCGTACAACTCCATGGTCGCCAGGCTCGGCCTGGACCTGGCCGAGGTCGCGGAATGGGCGTTCGCCGCCGAGGCGATGCACATCCCGTTCGACGAGACCCTCGGCATCCACCCGCAGGACGCCCAGTTCCTGGAGAAGGAACGCTGGGACCTCTCGAAGACCCCGGCGGCTCACCGGCCGCTGCTGCTGCACTATCACCCGCTGGTGATCTACCGCTTCCAGGTGCTCAAGCAGGCGGATGTCGTGCTCGCCCTGCTGCTGCAGGGTGACCAGTTCACGGCCGAGCAGAAACGCGCCGACTTCGACTACTACGACCCGATCACCACCGGCGACTCGACCCTCTCCGACGTCGTGCAGTCGATCATCGCAGCCGAGGTCGGCTACCACGAGCTCGCCCTGAAGTACTTCACCTCCGGGCTGTTCGTGGACCTGGCGGACCTGCACCACAACGCCGCGGACGGCGTGCACGTGGCCTCCGCCGGCGGAGTGTGGAGCGCGCTGGTCTACGGCTTCGGCGGGATGCGCGACCACAACGGCCGCATCACCCTCGACCCGCGGCTGCCCGTGGACTGGGAGGGGCTCAGCTTCCGGATCACGCTCAAGGGCACCCGGGTGCGCATCGACGTGCGCCAGACCGAGGTCGAGATCACCGTCGAAGACGGCGACGAGGCCAAGCTGGCCGTACGCGGCGTTCCCGTGCACGTTCGGGAGGGCCAGCCGGTCACGGTTCCGCTCGCGCACCAGGGCTCACGCGACCCGGGCCAGCCGGCAGCGGCGGCGATCGAGGGTGGCCGCCGTTCCGACGGCACCGTCATCACGTCCTCGATCCCGACGATCGCCCACGAGGCCGATTTCTTCGACGCGATCGACTAGCTCCCGGTCACCGCGGTTCGCCGCGACGAGGAACGGCCCCCGACGCACGTTGTCCGGGGCCGTTCTTCGTCCCCGGTTCTTCGTCCCCGCCCTGCCGCCCCAGGTCCCTCCACCCCCGGTCCCTCCGCCCCCGGTCCCTCCGCCCCGGGTCCCAACCAATTCGACGGAGATTTTGCTCTAAACGGCCAGTTTCAAGCGATACGGGTCAGTTTTCGTCAAAATCTCCGTCGAATTCGTTAGTGGGGCCCGACGGGTCAGGCGCGGCAGTCACGCTACAGGGCCGCCCGGATGGCGTCAGAGTAGGCCAGATAGCCGGCGGGGGTGGGGTGGAAGGCATCCGGGCCGGCCATTTGGATCCAGGGGTCCGTGCTCCCGATCCCGTGGCCGGAGAAGGCCTGGGCGACATCGACGTACTCGATGTCCGCGCCCGCGGCCTGGGCCTGGGCGACAGCGCCCTGAATGTTTTGGTTCAGCAGCAATGTTGCACCGTTGAGTTGGTTGATCAGCGGGTCTGTCGTGGATGGTTCGAACAGGTACGGGTAGCCGGTGACGATCGTGTGGGCCTTGGGTGCCGCCGCGTCGATCTGGGCGTAGGTGTCTGCCAGCGAAGCGGCTAGCGCACCCAGGAGGCTGCCGGCAGTGGTGATGGCATTCGAGCAGGTCATTGCGTCCGCCGAGACGCAGACGGCCGCGATCCCGGCGACGTTCAGGTCATTGCCGCCCACGGTCAGTGTCACCAGGGTGGTTCCCCGGTTCAGGGCGGAGAGCTGCGTGGCAGTGACGTCGGTGGTCTTCGCCGAGCTGCAGCTCACGTTGCGCAGCAGGTTGATGCCCTTGACCGCGTCCAGCAGCGCCGGGTAGCCGTTCGGGCTCTGCAGGCAGCCGTCCAGGTAGCCGCCGCCGCCTTGCCCGGCCGCGTAGGAGTCGCCGAGGGCGACGTATTTGCTGACCGGGGCCGTGGGCGCGGCAGTGGCCGGGAGGTCGCCGGCAGCACCCACGCCCGAAGCGGCGAGGACGACGGTGATCACGCTGGATAGGAGTCGGGTTCGTGGTTTCATGACCTGAACCTACTCGCAACGTGCACGGTCCGCAGGACTATCTTTGGCGCGGCCTCAGCGATTCCACTAGGGCGGCCCGCCGCTCGGCCATCGCGGTTTCCTGAGCCGCCCGACGCATCCGTTGCCTCTCCCGTTTAGCTCGGTTGAGTTCCCATCGGCCGCGGTCGATCGCACCGCGGATGTCCATGAGGATGCATTGCCGCCCCTCCCTGGGTACCAGCCCGCTGCGCATCACCGCCGTGGCCAGAATCTCGGCCAGGTCGAGCTGCACGCGCTGTTCCAGGTGATTCGGACGCAACCACGGCGAGGTGAGAAACAGGGGAAGCACGAAGAGCAGGTCCTCCGCGTGCATCGTCCTGGTGAAGGCCCCGTCCGGCTCGAACTGCCGCTCCGCGGCGAGCAACACCCGATCCGGCTCGACCAGGATCCTCTCGCCGTCGGTCTCCAGACATTCGCGCAGGAGTGACTCGACCAGGTCGATCCGTCGTCGTTTGACTCCCGTGGCGCGCTCACGCTCCGCGTGGATGACGTGACCGAGGATGTCGTCGATGGTGGGGACCGAGGGTGTCATGCGCCCAGTGTCACCAGAGCCTCTGACACTGCCCCCGCCGCATCCGGCCGCCGCCTGCCCGGCGTGCTCGCCCGGCGTGCTCGCCCGGCGTGCAGAGTTCACCAATTCGACGGAGATTCTGCCCAAATCACTTCGTTTTGGCCGAAATACCGCTTTTTAGAGCAAGTTCTCCGTCGAATTGGTTCGGGCGCTCGGGGACTCTCGGGCAGCGGGGAGCTCTCAGGCAGTGGGTGGGACGTAGCGGTAGTACTCGATGCCCTGGTCGTAGAAGTCGGGCCCGTTGGACGTGCCGAGGTGGTCGACGACGAACACGTCGCTGGGTTCAGCGGCGACGAACTCACCCAGGCGTCCCTCGTGCAGGGCGATGTACTGCGCCTCGGTGAGGTCGATCGGGTCGTCCAGCGCGCTCTCGAAGTTGATCCGGGCCGCCGCATCCTGCCAGCCCGGCACGACCCGCATCGGCAGCGCCTCCGCGGCGTCACCGCTGCCGTAGCCCAGGGCCAGCCACTCCTGGCCGGAGAGCTCGAGGCCGTCGGCCAGGGCCTGCTGCAGGCCGGATGCGAGCCACGCCGGCAGAGCCGCCGTGTACAGGTTGCCCAGGTCGCGCATGGCTTCGGAGCCGAGGCCGAGCTTGTCGCGCACCAGGGTGCCCCAGAGTTCGGTGCTGCGCAGGTGCTGGCGCAGGCGGCGCGACAGCGGGAAGACGTCGCCGGTGATTTCGCCGATCTCCGCCCCGTTGCCGTGGAACGGGGAGGGGGCACACAGTTCGGCGAGCAGGAGCTCCGCGTCGATGCCGGCGTCGGCGCAGTGGGCGCGCAGCTGGTCCCGGCCCGATTCCTCGTCGGCCGCCAGCGCGAACAGGTAGGCCATCACCCAGCCGGTCGCGGGCATCTGGTGGTACGGGCGGTGCATGAACACGCGTTCGACCACGTCGAAGTAGTCGAGGGCACGCCCCGGGCGCTTGCGCAGCACGGCCGCCATGGCGTGATGGGTGGCATCGATGTAGCAGCTGGTCGAGTAGCGGCCGTTAAACACGGGAAGGTCCTGCATCTGCCCGTCGTCGCGGGGCGGCTGGCCCCGAAAACGTGCGAACGGCTTGCGGAAGTCCGCCACGCGGTAGTCGGAGTCGCTGCCGGACCCGGCCAGATTCACTTCCAGCAGGCGGGGAGCGGACTCCAGGAGCATGGCAACCGCGCCGGCGCCCTGGGTGGGCTCGCCGCTGCCGCCGCGGGCGTACTCTGCGATGTCGGCGGAGACGACGATCGCCTGGCGGTCCGCGCCATCCGTCGCCAGGTAGCGCAGCGCGGCCTTGACGCCGTAGACGCCGGCCAGGCACGCCTGCTTGAACTCGGGCACCTCGCAGTCCCGGGCCAGCTGCGGCAGGCCGTGGGCGCTGAGGGCATCGTTGACCATGCCCTTGACGATGACGGCCCCGGCCGAGTTGTCACTGCTGGATTCGGTGCCCAGCGCCAGGAAACCGACCTGGGTCGGGTCGATGTCGTAGTCCCGGATCAGTCGCCACACGGCGTTGGCGGCGAGCGTGTACACGCTTTGACCGGGGCCGCGCATGCGGAAACTGCGGCCGACGACGTTCTGCACCTTGTTCCAGGGTTGATCGTTCCACTCGCACCAGTCCTCCAACTGCACACGGTACGGCGGGACAAACAGAGAGAATCCACTAATTCCAGGCGTCAAGAGGTTCCACTTCGCGGCTCGCGTGCTCGTTCACCCACACCGGGCATAAAACGCACCCTTACATTATGAAGGGATCGGTTTGAGATGTGCTGTGCGAATAGCGGCTGAACATCGATCTGCGGCCCCGGTCAGGCACGCTAAAATCGAGGGAATTCGATCGGAGCACCACTGTGGATCAACTCATCAATGGTGGCGCCACCGCCGCGGCCCGTGCGCACAGCAATATCGCGCTGGTCAAGTACTGGGGCAAGCGCGACGCCACCTTGAACACCCCCGCCGTCGGCTCGATCTCGGTCACCCTCGACGCCCTCTATACCGACACCCGGGTGACCTTCCGCAGCGATCTCACCGACGACGAGCTCTGGCTCGACGGATGCCGCAGCGACGCCACCCGCGTCCGTCGCGTGCTCGATCTGGTGCGCGGGTATGCCGCCAGCGCCGGTCACCCCGCCGGCGGACAGCACGCCGTCGTCTCCTCAACGAACAACTTCCCGACGGGAGCAGGCCTGGCCTCGTCGGCATCCGGGTTCGCCGCCCTCGTCGTGGCCGCCACGGGCGCCGCCGGCCTCGCCCTGCCCGCCCGGGAGCTGTCCATCCTCGCGCGCCACGGCTCCGGTTCGGCGGCCAGGTCGATCTTCGGCGGTTTCGCCGAGATGCACGCCGGCACCGCGTCCGACGGGTCGGACTCGTACGCCGAGGAGCTGCAGGGCCGGTCCGCCTGGCCGCTCGCGGTGGCCGTGGCCATCACCGAGCGCGGCGAGAAGTCGATCAACTCCACGATCGGCATGGTCGAGAGCGCGGCCACCTCGCCCTTCTATCCGGCCTGGCTCGACTCGGCCGACGGCGACCTCGCCGAGATGCGGGCCGCGATCGCCGCGCGCGACTTCACCCGGCTCGGGGAACTCACCGAGTACAACTGCCTCAAGCTGCACGCGCTGATGCTGTCGACCCGCCCCGCGCTGATCTACTGGAACGCCGCTACGGTGGCGGCCATGCATGCCGTGCGCGAACTGCGCTCCGGCGGCGTGCCCGCCTACTTCACCATCGACGCCGGGCCGCAGGTCAAGGTGCTCTGCCTGCCCGGTGACGCCGAAGTGGTGCGGCAGGCGCTGGCGGCCGTCCCCGGGGTGCACGAGGTACGGATGAGCACGCTCGGCCCGGGCGCGTACCGGCTGGAGTGAGCTCGTGACGATCCGAACATCCGCGCCCGGCAAGCTTTTCCTGCTCGGCGAGTACGCCGTGCTCGAGGGTGCGCCGGCCCTATTGACGGCCGTCGACCGACGCGTCCTGGTGTCGATCGACGACATCGACGACCTCAACGACCCGGCATCCGGCGCCTGGCAGCTGACCGCCGCCGGCCTCGGCATCGGCATCGAGAACCTAACCCTGAACACGGATGGCGCCCTGCCCGCGGGCCTCGATCCGCGGCTGCGCGCCCGGCTCACCCTGTTCGACGCCGTGCGCGAAACCGTCCTGGCCCGGGCGCCCCGGCCGGTCCGCCCGCTGCGGATCTCGATCGACAGCACCGCGTTCTCCCGGGGCGGCCACAAGCTCGGCCTGGGGTCGAGCGCCGCCGTGGCCGTCACCCTGACCGCCGCCCTGGCCCGGTCCGCCGGGCTCGACCTCGGAAGCGAGGAGCTCTTCCGGCTCGCCCACGCGGCGCACCGGAGCGCGCAGAACGGCACCGGCAGCGGCGGCGACGTCGCCGCGAGCGTCTACGGCGGACTGATCGGCTACACCCCGGGCGCCGACCCCGTGCGGCTGCGCTGGCCGGCGGGACTGAGCCTGATGGCCGTCGTCACCGGCGAGGGGTCCCTGACCACCCGGCTGGTCGGCCGCGTCGCCGAGTACGCCGCCACGGATGCCGCGGGGTACGCAGCAGACCTGTCCCGTCTGGCGGGCCTGGCCGCACGAGCGGAGACGGCCCTGGCCGATCCCGCCGGTTTCCTCGGCCTGGCCGCCGACTATTTCGCGGCACTCGCCCTGCTCGACGCCCACGCCGGGGCGGGCATCGTGACGGAGCGCCACCTCGAGCTGCAGGCCTTCGCGCACCGGGAGGGCGGCGTCTTCAAGACCTCGGGAGCCGGCGGCGGTGACGTCGGCCTGGCATTCAGCCTCAGCGGCGAACCCACCGAACGTCTCTCCGCGGCACTCGAAGCCGCCGGTGCCACGGTCGTCCCTCTCGGTTTCTCCGCCCCCGGTCTGCAGGAAGGTTCCCTCGAATGAGCGACTCGCGCATCCCTAAGTTCTATCGTTTATCCGTCCCCGAACGCCTGCAGGTGCTCCACGACCGCGGTGTCCTCAGCGACGCCGATCACGCCGCGCTCCGAGACGGCGACTCCTCCCTCGACGTGGAGACCGCCGACCGTCTGATCGAGAACGTGATCGGAGTGTTCTCCCTGCCGATGGGACTCGGCTTGAACTTCCGCGTCAACGAGCGCGACTACCTGGTGCCGATGGTGGTCGAGGAACCGTCCATCGTCGCCGCGGTGAGTTCCACGGCCCTGCTGGTGCGGCAGGCCGGCGGGTTCACCAGCGTCGCGGACGAGTCGCTGCTGATCGGTCAGATCCAGGTCGTCGACGTCGACGATCCCGAGGGCGCCCGCCTGGCCGTACTCGCCCGCAGCCGGGAGATCATCGCCCTGGCCGACAGCGGGCATCCGAACATGGCGGCCCGCGGCGGCGGCGCGCGCGGCGTCGAGGTGTTCCTGCGCGGGGAGACCGCGCAGAACGGCGAGCTGCTGGTCGTGCATCTCAGCGTGGACACCCGGGATGCGATGGGCGCGAACCTCGTCAACTCGATGTGCGAGGCGCTCGCGCCGTTGATCGAGGAGATCACCGGCGGGCGCGTCTTCCTGCGCATTCTCTCCAACCTCACGGATCGCGCCCTGGTGCGTGCGCGGGCCGTGATTCCGCACGCGCTGCTGGCGACCGGGGAATTCATCGGCGAGCAGGTGCGCGACGGCATCGTACTGGCGAATGAATTCGCCGCGATGGACCCGTACCGGGCGACCACGCACAACAAGGGCATCATGAACGGGGTCGACGCCGTCGCCCTCGCCACGGGCAACGACTGGCGGGCGATCGAGGCTGCCGCGCACGCGTATGCCGCGCGGGGCATGCGCTACGCGCCGCTGACCGACTGGAGCGTCAACGAGCACGGCGAGCTGGTCGGCGAGCTGACCATGCCCCTGAAGGTGGGAACGGTCGGCGGCCAGGTCGAGTCGAACCCCGCGGTGCGGCTCGCGCGCACCATCCTCGGCGTGTCCTCCGCCCGGGAACTGGCCGAGGTGATGGCGGCCGTCGGCCTGGCGCAGAACCTGGCTGCGCTCAAGGCGCTGTCCACCAGAGGCATCCAGCACGGCCACATGCGGCTGCACGCGCGGGCCGTGGCGGCCGCGGCCGGCGCCCAGGGAGCCAGGTTCGACGAGGTGGTCGAGAAACTCATCGCCGACGGCGAGATCAAGGTCTGGAAGGCCCGGCAGATCATGCAGGCCCTCGACGGCGCCGCGGCTTCCGCCGTGGCCGAGAATGCCGCCGCGACCGAGGGCACCTCCGAAGCCGAGACTCCCGCCGCCGTGACGGCGCCGCGCCCCGCGGCATCCGTCCTCGTCGCGGCGCAGCCTCCGGTCGCCCCCGGCGCCCCGGGACCCGATGCCCACGTCGGGTACGGCAAGATCATCCTGCTGGGCGAACATTCCGTGGTCTACGGCCACCATGCCATCGCGGCGCCGATCGGCCTGTCCGTGCGGGCCGAGGCCACCCGGACGACGTCGTCGGCTGAGCCGGTGATCGCTGACTGGAGCGTGGACGGGTCCTTACGCGAACCGATCCGGGAGGATATCTCGCACCGGGTCGCTGCCCTGATCACCGGGCGCCTCGGCGTGCCCGCCGCGGGCCTCCGCGTCGAGGTCTTCTCCGACCTGCCGCGGGCGAGCGGCCTGGGAGCGTCCGCCGCCTTCGCCGTGGCCGTCATCCGCGCGGTGGCCAGCCGCTTCGACCTGCGGCTCAGCGACGCCGAGGTGTCGAACCTGGCCTTCGAGTGCGAGCGGATCGTGCACGGCACCCCGTCGGGCATCGACAACACCGTCGCCACCTTCGGCCGCCCGGTCCTGTTCCGAAAGACGGATGCCGCCGGCGGGCACGAGATCCACGATATCGTCACGCCCTATCCGATCCCGGTCGTGATCGGGCTGTCCGGGGTGCACGCCCTCACCTCGCAGACCGTCAGCCTGGTGCGCACCGCCTGGCAGAAGAACCCGGCACGCTACGACTCGATCTTCGCCCAGATCGACGCATTGGTCCTGGCCGGGGTGGACGCGCTGCGGCATGGAGACATCGCCGAACTGGGCGAGTTGATGAACATCAACCAGGGTCTATTGAACGCCCTGCAGGTGTCGAGCCCGGAGATCGAGCAGCTCGTGGCCATCGCCCGCCGCGCCGGAGCCCTCGGGGCGAAACTGACCGGCGGCGGGGGTGGCGGCGCCATGATCGCCATCGCCGAACCCGGCGGCACGGAGCCGATCATTGCCGCCATGCGCCGCGCCGGGTTCGCCACTTACCTGACGGAGCTCCGTTGACGGCGAGCGACGCGCCGCAATCCGAACCTTAATTCGATTTTTCGGATTCATCTCCTCGCCCTTCGGTGTTCACTCCACCGGCCTGTAAATGCCACTTTTCACAGCGTGGGTGCGGAGTTATCCACAAGTGGAATCCCAGTCAGGACAACACACAGACGGCTGTTTTCACATTTTCTACACAGAGTTGTCCACAGGCCTGTGGAGAGAATCATCTTCTACTCTTTGGGTGCTCGATCTGTCTGACGGGCGCAGCCGGTCCCTTCATCCGAACAGGCACCGCGTAAGCCCGTCGTACCCCCGACTCAGCCGCCTTCTTCTTCCTCTTCCTCCTCGTCTCCTTCCTTTTCTTCGCCGAGCCGTGAGTATCGCCCCCTTTTCGCGCCGGCGGAGGGGCGGTACTCACGGCTCGGCGAAGTTGCGGGCGCCGCGTTATCGCCGCCGCACGCCACCCTGGTGGTCCCACGGGCAACACCAGTCTCAAGTGCCACGGGCGGCGCGGGACGAGCCCGGGCCATCCGCGGCCACGACTCCTCACCTGGAAGCAGGGCGCCGGCAACGGCCTCGACCTGATCACCCGCGTCACCGGCGCCCCGGCCGCGACGTCGGCACCGGCCGTCGCACACCACCTGATTGAGCGCCACGGACTCCAGAAACGACGAAAGGCCCCCGATTGCTCGGGGGCCTTTCTTGTCCGACCGGGGTCTTTCAACCCTGTGTGCGCGAGGGGGGACTTGAACCCCCACGTCCTTTCGAACACTGGCACCTGAAGCCAGCGCGTCTGCCAATTCCGCCACTCGCGCGAACTTTTGAAGATTAGCATTTCCGGGACCACTTTGCCATTCGAGAGCCGTGAGCCGTGAAACCGGTCCGGAAACGGAGACGATGAAGCCGAGATGGCACCACTTCCGGAGGGGAGCGATCAGGCCGAGATAAGGCGAGACAGGATCGCTCCCGTAGGATGACAACTCCTGCCGTCAGTTGCCGGGCAGGTGAGTTAACACTTGAGACAAGTAACATGCTCATAGCCGAAAGGATCGGATCGGGAGACCTGTGGGCATTCTGGATAGTTTTGAAAAGGGTCTTGAGCGCGCCGTCAACGGTGCTTTCGCCAAGACCTTCAAGTCGGGCCTGCAGCCGGTGGAAATCACCTCGGCGCTGCGCCGCGAACTCGACACGAAGGCCGCTGTCGTGTCCCGCGACCGCATCCTCGCGCCCAATCGCTTCACGGTCCGCATGAGCCACGCCGACTTCCAGCGCATGTCCGCCCTCGGCCAGACGCTCATCGACGAACTCACCGGCCTGGTGCAGCAGCACGGCCGTGAGCAGCGCTACCAGTTCGCCGGCGGCGTCTCGATCAGCCTGTCCGACGACCGCGGCCTCAGCGAGGGCATGGTGCAGATCGACTCCAGCACGGTCAAGGGCGGCGTGGCCTGGATCCCGGTGGTCGAGGTCAACGGCAAGCGCTACCCCCTGACCCAATCCCACACGGTGATCGGTCGCGGCAGTGACGCCGACATCACGGTCGACGACTCGGGCACCTCCCGCCGCCACGTCGAGATCCTCTGGGACGGCACCCGTGCACAGGTGCGCGACCTCGGTTCCACCAACGGGTCCCAGCTCAACGGGTCGCCCGTCTCGCAGGCCATCCTCGAACCCGACTCCGTCGTCACGATCGGGCGAACCCGCATCATCTTCCGGGTGATCGCCCAGGCCTCGGCCGGCGAACCCGTCAGCGAGCGTCGCAGTGATGCCGCCCGCGACCGCGACCGCCATGACATGGGCGGATTCTGGGGGCCCTCCGCATGAGCGTCAGTGAACTCACCCTGCTCGTGCTGCGCCTCGGCTTCCTGCTGTTGCTGTGGATCTTCATCTTCGGCATCGTCTACGCCCTGCGCAGCGACCTGTTCGGCCAGCGGGCCCGCAAGATGCAGCCGGATGCCGCGACCGCCCCGCCCGCCCCGTTCCCGAGTGCCGCGCCCGTCTCCCTCACCCAGCCCCCCGTCCCGGCAGCCTCGGCCTCGGCGATGACGGAGCAGTTCACGGCCCGGCCGAGCCCGGCCGCCGGCGGCGCTCCGGAGAACGCGAACGCCAGGAACGCGACCCGCCTGGTGATCACGTCAGGTCCGAAGGCCGGCACCGAGTTCCCGTTGACCGGTGAATCGATCACCATCGGCCGGTCGGGCGACTCCAGCCTCGTCATCCGTGACGACTACACGTCCACCCATCACGCTCGCCTGATGCTCTGGCATGACGAGTGGATGATCCAGGACCTCGACTCCACCAACGGAACCTTCCTCGCCGGCAATCGCCTCGCGGTGCCGACCCCCGTGCCACTGAACACCCCCGTCAAAATCGGCGCGACCAGCTTCGAGCTCCGGCGGTAGCTCCATGGCGACAGTCAGCAACAGCGCGGCCGTGTCCCACGTTGGAAAAATCCGGTCCAACAACCAGGACTCCGGGTATTCCGGGCGCCACCTCTTCGTCGTTGCCGACGGCATGGGCGGGCATGCGGGCGGCGACGTCGCGTCCGCCATCGCCACCAAGCGCATCGTGGAGGCCGACCAGGACTACCGGTCCCCCCAGGATGCCGAATTCGCCCTGCAGGCCGCACTCATCGCCGCCAACTCGCAGTTGGCCGAGACCGTGTTCGAACATCCCGAGCTCACCGGGATGGGCACCACCGTCAGTGCCCTGATCGTGCTCGAAGACGAAGTCGCCATCGCGCACATCGGCGACTCCCGCATCTACCTCCTGCGCGAGGGCGAACTGTCCCAAATCACCATCGACCACACCTTCGTGCAGCGGCTGGTGGACAGCGGCCGCATCACCGAGCAGGAAGCCATGGTGCATCCGCGCCGTTCCGTGCTCATGCGCGTCCTCGGTGACGTCGAAGCGTCGCCCGAGATCGACACCTCCATCCTCCCCACCTTTTCCGGCGACCGCTGGCTGATCTGCTCCGACGGGCTCAGCGGTGTGGTCTCCAACGTGGGCATCGCGGCGGCCCTCAAGTCCGACCTCGACGCCCAGGCGGTCGCGGACCGACTGGTCAAGGAGAGCCTCGACGGCGGCGCCCCCGACAACGTCACGATCGTCGTCGTCGACATCGGCACCGGTGCCGAGCGGGTCGACCTGCCCACCGTGGTCGGGTCGGCATCCGCCCCTCTGGCCTTCGGTGAAGAGCCCGGCCGCAGCCGGGCACTGCGCATGTCCAGCCTGCGCCTGCACCCGGTGCGCGAGACGCACTTCGAGCCGGACTCGCAGGATTACCTCTCCGAGCTGATCGAAGAAGACAACCGCCGGGCCCGCCGCCGCAAGATCACCTGGCTGGTCGGAATCATCCTGCTGGTCCTCGCCATCGTCGGCGCCGCGGTCCTCGGCTACCGGTGGACCCAGACCCGCTACTTCGTCGGGGTCGAAGGCAGCACCGTGGCCATCTACCAGGGCATTCAGCAGGACCTCGGCCCGATCTCCCTCTCCTCGCTCTATGAGGACACCAACCTGGAGGTGTCCGAACTGCGCGTCTTCGACCGCCAGCAGGTCGAACAAACCATCAGTGCAAGCTCCCTCACGGACGCGTTGCTCATCGTCGAACGGCTCCATGATGCCAGTGTCCAGTAACCGCTCCACGACCACGGATGCGCCCGCGCGCCCGGGTCGCGTGCGCCGCCTCCACCTGCCGCAGAAGCTGCGCAACCTCGAGCTGTTCCTGCTGCTCATCGCCTGTGGCATCAACGCCGCCACGGTCGTGCTCGTTCAGCTCGGCGCCCTCGGTCGCATCGACACCACCCTCGTGCTGCTGGGAGCCGGTCTGTCCGTCCTGGTTCTCGGCATGCACGTCGTGCTGCGCGCGGTGGCCCGCGAGGCCGACCCGTTCATCCTGCCGATCGCCACCCTGCTCAACGGTCTCGGCATCGCCATGATCTACCGGATCGACCTTGCCAACAAGGAATCTGGCTGGGCCAGCGCGGCCGTGCGCCAGACCGTGTGGAGCGCTCTGGCGATCGCCTGCGCGATCGCGGTCGTGCTGATCATCCGCAATCACCGCGTGCTGTTCCGCTACACCTACATCGCCGGCTTCGTCGGTGTCGCCCTACTGCTCCTGCCGCTGGTGCCGGGGCTGGGCCGTGAGGTCAGCGGAGCGCGTGTGTGGATCGGGGTCGGCTCCTTCGCCACGTTCCAGCCCGGCG
The DNA here is from genome assembly GCF_004403275.1 of Cryobacterium sp. TMT4-10. Taxonomy (NCBI): domain Bacteria; kingdom Bacillati; phylum Actinomycetota; class Actinomycetes; order Micrococcales; family Microbacteriaceae; genus Cryobacterium; species Cryobacterium sp. TMT4-10. The sequence goes on along the minus strand of NZ_SOGU01000051.1, from coordinate 10,907 downwards.
AGATCGCGAAGATTGCGCTGGCCGTCTTCTTCGCCGGCTATCTGGTGCGCAACCGCGACAGCCTCTCCATGGTGGGCAAGAAATTCCTCGGCATGCGGTTCCCGCGCCTGCGCGACCTCGGCCCGATCCTGGTCGTCTGGGCCCTCTCGATGTCGGTCATCATCTTCCAGCGCGACCTCGGTACCGCGCTGCTGTACTTCGGCCTGTTCCTGGTCATGCTCTACGTGGCCACCGGTCGGCTCAGCTGGGTGCTCCTCGGCATGTCCCTCTTCCTCGGCGGCGCCCTCATTGCCAGCCAGACCCTCGACTACGTCAACGGACGGTTCACGAACTGGCTGGATGCGCTCAACCCCGACGTCTACGGAGCCGACGGCGGCAGCTACCAGCTGGTGCAGGGTCTCTTCGGTCTCGCCAAGGGCGGTCTTCTCGGCACCGGCCTCGGCCAGGGCCGCCCGGACATCACCCCGGTCCCCCAGAGCGACTACATCATCGCGAGCCTCGGCGAGGAACTCGGGCTGGCCGGCCTCTTCGCCATCCTCGCCCTGTACCTGCTCTTCGTTGCCCGCGGCTTCCGTATCGGCTTCGCCGGCAATGACGACTTCGGCAAGCTCCTCGCCGTCGGCCTCTCGTTCGTGGTGGCACTCCAGTGCTTCATCGTGATCGGCGGCGTCACCCGGGTGATCCCGCTCACCGGCCTGACCACGCCGTTCCTGGCGGCCGGTGGCTCCTCCCTGGTGGCCAACTGGATCATTGCGGCCCTGCTTCTGCGCCTGTCGGACACGGTGCGCAACCAACCAAGGCTGGTGGTCTGATGAATCGCGAACTCAAGCGTGTCAGCATCGTGGTGCTGCTCATGTTCCTGGCTCTGCTCGGCTCGACGACGGTCATCCAGGTCTTCCAGGCCGACAGCCTGTCAGCGGATGCCCGCAACACCCGCACGCTCTACGACAGCTACGCCGTCGAACGCGGCGCCATCCTCGTCGCCGGTGAACCCATCGCCCAGTCCATGCCGGTGGACGACGACTACAAGTTCCAGCGCACTTACAGCAACGGGCCCCTCTACGCGCCCGTCACCGGCTTCATCCCACTCAACGGCGCTCCGACCGGCCTCGAACACGCGATGAACGCAGAACTGAGCGGTACGTCGAACGCGCAGTTCTTCGAAAAAGTCAACGGCCTGATCACGGGCAAGAATCCCAAGGGCGCGTCAGTGGAGGTCACGATCGACCCGGTCGCGCAGCAGGCGGCCTGGGATGCCCTCGGCAACCTCACCGGCTCAGTGGTCGTGACCGAGCCGAAGACCGGGCGCATCCTGGCCATGGTCTCCAAGCCCAGCTACGACACGAACCTCCTCACGGTTCATGACAACCAGCAGGTCGCCGACACCTACCAATCGCTGCTCAACGACGATAGCGACCCGCTGATCAACCGCGGCATCAACGCCCTCAACCCTCCCGGCTCGGTGTTCAAACTGGTCGTGGTGACCGCCGCCCTGGAATCGGGCAAGTTCACCCCCGAGAGCGCGTTCCCGAACCCGGGCACGTTCCAGCTGCCCGGATCCAGCGCGGTCGTCATCAACTCGGGCGGCGGGACGTGTGGCGGCGGCGACACCGTGACCATCGCGACGGCGCTGCGGCTCTCCTGCAACATCCCGATGGCGGAACTGGGGCTGCAACTGGGCGACAAGGCCATCCGGGACACGGCCGAGAAGTTCGGTTTCAACTCGGATTACACGGTGCCGCTCGACGTCTCCCAGAGCGTGTACCCCACCGATCTCGACGATGCGCAAACGGCACTGTCGGCGTTCGGCCAGACCGATGTGCGGGCCACGAACCTGCAGATGGCCATGGTGTCGGGCACGATCGCCAACGGCGGCATGGAGATGGCGCCCAACCTCGTGGAGAAGGTGATCGCCCCGGATCTGAGTCCGCTTCAGGTCTTCGAACCCAAAACGATGAAGCGCGTGATGAGCGCCGAAACGGCGGCCACAATCACCCAAATGATGGTCAATGGAGTCCAGGACGGCGCCGCCAGCAATGCAAGAATAGATGGGGTCAAGGTGGCAGGTAAAACGGGCACGGCGGAGAACGCCGAGGACGAGCCTTACACCTTGTGGTTTACCGGATTCGCTCCTGCGGAGGATCCGAAATACGCGATCACCGTTCTCGTCGAGGATGGCGGGGGACTTGGACAGACGGGGTACGGCAATCTTGTTGCCGCACCCATTGCAAAGCAGGTACTAGAGGCGGTGCTGAACAAATGAGACCCACATCAGGGCTCACCTTCGGGGGACGATACGAACTGCAGTCCCGGATCGCCATTGGCGGCATGGGTGAGGTTTGGAAGTCCGTCGACCTCGTAATCGGACGCACGGTCGCCATCAAGATCCTGAAGGACGAGTACCTCGGTGACCCTGGATTCCTCGAGCGCTTCCGTGCCGAGGCCCGCCACGCAGCCCTCGTCAATCACGAAGGCATCGCCAACGTGTTCGACTATGGCGAAGAGGACGGCAGCGCGTTCCTGGTGATGGAGCTCGTTCCCGGCGAGGCGCTCTCGACCATCCTCGAGCGCGACCACGTCCTCCCGACCGACAAGGTCCTCGACATCGTGGCCCAGACCGCGGCCGCACTGCACGCCGCGCACGCCGCGGGCCTGGTACACCGCGACATCAAGCCGGGCAACCTCCTCATCACCCCCGACGGCCGGGTCAAGATCACCGACTTCGGAATCGCCCGCATCGCCGACCAGGTCCCGCTCACCGCGACCGGCCAGGTCATGGGCACCGTGCAGTACCTCTCGCCGGAGCAAGCCAGCGGACGCTCCGCCTCCCCGACCACAGACATCTACTCCCTGGGGATCGTCGCCTACGAAAGCCTCGCCGGCCGGCGCCCCTTCACCGGGGAGTCCCAGGTCGCCATCGCCATGGCGCAGATCAACGAGATCGCGCCCGACCTTCCGGAGACCGTGTCCGAGCCGGTGCGCAACCTGGTGATTTCCTGCCTGGCCAAGAACCCGGCGGACCGCCCGGCCTCGGCCGCGCACCTCTCCCGCGCCGCGGCGGCCCTGCGTCGCGGCGATATTGCCGCTGCGGCGGCATCCGTTCCCGCCATCATGAACGGCGTCACGCCAACCTCCGCGACCATGCTGATGCCCGGTGCCGGCAGCATGGACGCGACCACCGTCCTGCCCACCGGCGCGCCGGCCACGCGCACCTCGGTGGCCGCTGCTGGAGCCGACGCCGAAGCCGAGGGCACCAAGAAGCGCAGCCCGTGGACCTGGCCGTTGATCGCACTGATCGCCGTGCTCGTGCTGGTGCTGACCGGAACCCTGATCGCGCTCTTCACGCAGGAGGCCGGCACGCCGTCACCTTCGGCGTCAACGTCCCAGAGCGCCAAGCCGACGCCGAAGGCCACACCGAAAGCGACGCCGTCGTCCGCGCCCGCGCCTACCGCCACGACCCCGCCGGCCGCCACCACCGTGCAGGTGAATCTGTCCGACTTCCAGGGGCTGACCAGCTCGGAAGCCCGTGACAAGCTCTCGGAGATGGGATTCGTCGCCGACGTGCAGACCGGCAATGCCTCCACCACGCCGGAGCAGGTTGCCGACACCGTCTACGACGTCAACCCGACCGGGCCGGTAAAGAAGGGTGAGAAGATCACCGTCAAGGTCTACGCCCCGGCTGTATCCCCTGACGCCCCGACCGCTGCCCCGACCGCGGCGCCTGCGACGGTCGCGCCCGGGGGCACCGTGACGGTCAGCTGGGCGGCGCAGTCGTGCCCGAGTGGCCAGACCCTGTCCGGCTACGAGGTTCTCGCCGAAGGCCAGGACGCAGTGTCCCCGGGTCCCGTGGGCCCCGATGCCACCACAGCCACCGTCACGGCAGGACCGGCTGCCGGCACGTTCACGGTCAAGTTCCGCTATTTCTGCGGCCAGACGGAATCCGACTGGTCGGCATCCTCGACCCCGGTCGTCGTCAAGTAAAGGCGTCCCTCACGTTCCGGGTAAAGTTGGAAAATCTGTGTCCGCAAGCTGGGGAGTATCGCTTTGACTGATGAAGGCCGTCTTCTCGCTGGTCGGTACCGGGTCGGAGCTCTCATCGGGCGAGGTGGCATGTCCGACGTGCACATCGGCACCGATTCCCGGCTCGGCCGCACGGTCGCCATCAAGCTCCTCAAGTCCTCGCTCGCCGCCGACCCCGCGTTCCGCACCCGCTTCCGCCAGGAAGCCCAGGCCGCTGCACGCATGGCTCACCCCACGATCGTGCGGGTTTTCGACGCCGGCGAAGAGACGGTGATCGAGAACAGCGGCCACGAGGCCCAGATTCCGTTCATCGTGATGGAGCACGTCGATGGCCGGCTGCTCAAGGACATCATCCGTGAGGGCCCGATCGACTCGGCCGAGGCCGTGCGAATCATCGAAGGCGTTCTGACCGCCCTCGAGTATTCGCACCGCGCGGGCGTCGTGCACCGGGACATCAAGCCGGGCAACATCATGATCACGAAGGCCGGCCAGGTCAAGGTCATGGACTTCGGCATCGCCCGGGCCATTTCCGATTCCTCGACGACGGTGGCGCAGACCACCGCGATCCTGGGCACGGCGTCCTATTTCTCGCCCGAGCAGGCCAAGGGCGAATCCGTGGATGCCCGCACCGACCTGTACTCCACCGGCGTGGTGCTGTTCGAGATGCTGGCCGGGCGCACGCCGTTCCGCGGTGACTCTCCCGTGGCCGTTGCCTACCAGCACGTCAGTGAGACCCCGGTCAAGCCGAGCTCGATCAACAAGAAGGTGTCACCGGCCCTCGACTCCGTTGTGATGCACGCCCTCGCCAAGGACCGGTTCCAGCGGTATCAGAGCGCGGTCGAATTCCGGAACGACGTCGAGACAGCCGCCTCGGGCCAGATCCCGGTTCACCGCAACGCCGACGATGCCGGTGCCGGGCTGTTCGGTTCCCCGCCGCCGTCCGCCTCCGGCTCCGAGCTGGCCCTCAAGCAACTCGCCGAAGACGAGACCATGGTGCGCACCCAGCGTCGCCCGCCGGTCATCTGGATCTGGGCGGGCATCCTGAGCGTCGTCGTCATCGTCATCTCGGTCATGATCTGGGCATTCAGCCTCACGCCGAGCAGCGATCTGCCGGACAACTCCCGCAGGGTGCCCTCCCTCACCGGGCTCAGCTACGACAACGCGCAGAACAAGCTTCTCGACCTGGACCTCGCGGCCACCATGGCCGAGGAGGCCAGCGCCACCGTGCCCAAGGGAGAGGTCACTCGCACCGACCCTCCGGCCGGTACGATCGCCCAGCCCGCCGACGTCATCAAGGTCTTCGTCTCCACCGGCGCACAGCCGGTCGATGTTCCCGACACCACCAATCAGCCCCTGGCAGACGCTCAGGTCGCGATCACGGCGTTCGGCCTCATCCCGGGGTCGGTCACCCGGGAGAACTCCGCGACAATCGCCTCCAACCTCGTGCTGCGCACCACCCCGGCCGGCGGGAGCCCGGAGAAGACCGGCGTCACGGTCGACTTCATCGTCTCCAGCGGTCTCGTCACGCTGGATGATCTCAAAGGCCAGACCCTCAGCGCCGCGAGCGACCTGCTCGAGGGGGCGGACGTTCAGTTGGTTGCGATCCCCACCCCGGACAACACCTGCCCGTCCGTGTCAGGTTCACCGGTAGTCAAGCAGTCCCTCGCTGCCGGCGACGTGCCGCAGAAGTCACAGGTCGAGCTCTTCTACTGCGCCGGCTGACACGGCGCCGGCTGAGACCGCGGCCGGCTGAGACCGCGGCCGGCTGAGACTTCTCGGGCCGGCCTCAGCTGCGCTTGAGCATGGGCGTCAGGCCCTTCGCGGTTTCCTGCGCCTCCGGGAGCCCGGCCAGAGCGAGCCAGTTGCCCAGCATCCGGTAGCCGCCCTCGGTCAGAACCGACTCGGGGTGGAACTGCACGCCCAGGATCGGCGCGCTGACATGCCGCAACCCCATGATCACGCCGCCCTCGGTGCGCGAGGTCACGATGAGGTCATCGGGCACGGTGTCGTCGACCACTGCCAGCGAGTGATACCGCGTCGCCGTGAACGGCTGCGGAACACCCTGATAGAATCCGCTCTCGTCGTGCGTGATCAGGCTCGTCTTGCCGTGCATGAGCTCGTCCGCGTTGGTCACCGTTGCGCCGAAGGCCTCGGCGATGGCCTGGTGCCCGAGACAGACTCCGAAAAGAGGCAGCCCTGACGCGAGCGCGGCCCTGACGATGGCGATCGAGACGCCGGCGTCGGCGGGCTTACCGGGCCCCGGGGAGACCAGCACGCCGTCGAATTCCGCGATGCGCGCCGCGGCATCTTCCGGGGGGAAGGCATCATTTCGAAGCACCACGGTCTCGGCGCCGAGCTCCATCAGATAACCGTTGAGCGTGTAGACGAAGCTGTCGTAATTGTCGATGACGAGGATGCGGGTCATGGGCTTCCCACCGTGGCTTCCTGATTGTTGAGGATGACGTCCACCCAGGGGAACACCCAGGTGGAGAGAACGGACAGTACGCCCGCCAGCAGAATGAAGACGAGCAGGACCCGCACCCACACCGGGCCGGGCAGGATGCGCCACAGGACAGCGTACATCGGAGTCTCCTACCCCTTGGCCTGGACGGCGATGAGCGCCGCGAGTTCGGTCGGTGGTCCGGCGGCTATCGGCTGCCAGCTCTCGAGCACCCCGTAGGCGATGATGCGCTCGGCCGTGGAATAGAAGGGGTTGCAGCTGGTGAGGGTGACCAGCCGGTCCACCGGAGCCAGGTCGGGCTCGTGTGGAACCGCATCGAGCACGGCAACCGTTTCGGGCGAGACGTATTCGAGGTCACGGAACCGATAGGTGTAGTAACCGTCCGCGGTCTGAACGTAGATGGCGTCGCCGAGCTGCAGCTGGTGGATGAGGTGCATTGCGCCGCCGTTGGCGCTGCGGTGCGCGGCGATGGCGAAGTTCCCCACCTCCCCGGGCATCTGGGTGCCGGGATAGTGGCCGATTCCGAGACGAGGACTGTTGAGGACGTCCATGCCAGTGCCCTCGGCGATCGTGCGGTGGTAGTCGTCTCCGAAACGCGGCACGTAGAGAACGGCGAACGGATCCGCCTCGGCCGGAGGCGCCGCAACGACCGGGTTGCCATAGTCTGCGGAAGCCGGCACGGGAAGGGTGTGATCCTGGGCGGCGTGGTCGTCGGAGATCCAGACCTGACTGATCTTCGCGGCCGCCTGGGACTGCTGGTCGGCCATGATCATGTCATTCCACCAGAGCTGCCAGCCGAGGAACAGCATCACCAGAGCCCCCGCGGTGATGAGAAGCTCACCAAGAACCCCGACGACGCTGACGCGGCGACGACGATTCCTGCGCCGGGACCGACGGGTTGCCTCGACTGCGGGCAGATCGGGGCTCTCGGACATGATGTCGATTCTAATCGCGGAGGTTCCCTCCGCCCACCGGTCCGCCTGTGGGCACGCCTGCGGCCTGTTTCAGTCAATGACGCTAGAATCGCAGGCATGTCACGCACGAATCCCCGCACAAAGCCCGCCCGTACCGAGGCCGTTCGCTCCGGCGAGGCTGGGCCGAACGCCGTGTGGTTCAAACCGGTGATGTTCGGTTTCATGCTGCTCGGACTGGCCTGGATCATCGTCTTCTACGTGAGCCAGGGCACGTTGCCGGCTCCGGGCCTCGGCTCGTGGAACATTCTGGTCGGGTTCGGGATCGCCTTCATCGGCTTCCTGATGACCACCCGCTGGCGCTGATCCGGCCGCCCCGCGGGGCGTGAATGACAACGGTGTAATTATCCCCATGGTGTGGACAAACCTGTGGATAACTCCGAAGCCCGGGGATAACCGTCAGGCTGGCCGTCCCGCCGATGGGGCTCTCAGCCCAGGAACTTCACGAAGCCCAGGGCCAGCAGCACAACGCCGAAACCGGCGAGGAGTCCGGTCTGCAGCGTCTGCTGCCTGATCCGTCGTGTCTGCACGAAGATCAAGCCGATGCTCGCCCCGGCGATCAGGCCGCCCACGTGCGCCTGCCAGGCGATGTTGAAGCCGGGTACGAACCCGATCACGAGGTTGATGCCGACCAGGATCAGCAGCTGGGTCGAATTGCCGCCCAGGCGCCGCTGGATGACCAGGAACGCACCCATCAGGCCGAAGATCGCGCCGGAGGCCCCCACCACGGGCACGAGGGGATCGGACAGGAAGAGCACTCCCAGTGAACCCGCCAGGCCGCTCAGGAGGTAGAGGGCGAGGAAACGCCACCGGCCCAGCATCTCCTCGAGGATCTGACCGAAGATCCAGAGCGTGTACATGTTGAGCAGAACGTGGAAGATCAGGCCCGTGGAGTGCACGAAGACGGTGGTCAGCATCCGCCACGGCTCGAAGCTGCCGGGATAGGAATAGATGCCGGCGTAGAGCAGTTTGTCGGTCACGCCCAGGCCAGGGATGAGCTGGAGGAGGAAGACCGCGACCGTGATGACGATGATCGAGGACGTGACCGGGTGGGAACCGCTGCCGGAGAAGCGGGTCAGGATGGCCGGCTTCGTTCGAGGGGCGCTTCGGCGCTGTTCGTTCATGCACTCGGGGCAGATCACGCCCACCGCGGCCTGGGTCTGGCAATCGGGGCAGATGGTGCGGCCGCAGCGCTGGCAGAGGATGAAACTCGGCCTGCCCGGATGCCGGTAGCAGTAGTTAGCAGCGGCTGTTCCGGGCAGGTCGGTCATCGGGGTCGGAGCCTAGACCTGCTCGACGGTGACGCTCTCGATGACAACGTCGGTCAGCGGGCGGTCACGGCCGTCGGTGGGGACGGTCGCGAGCTTGGCGACGATGGCACGCGATTCTTCGTCTTCGACGGCGCCGAAGATGGTGTGCTTGCCCTGGAGCCAGGTGGTGGGGACGACGGTGATGAAGAACTGCGAACCATTGGTGCCGCGGCCCCCCTGGATACCGGCGTTCGCCATGGCGAGCACGTACGGCTGGGTGAAGTCGAGGTCGGGGTTGATTTCGTCGTCGAACTGGTAACCCGGTCCGCCGGTGCCCTGGCCGAGCGGGTCGCCGGCCTGGATCATGAAGTCCTTGATGATGCGGTGGAAGACCGTTCCGTCATACAGAGGAGCGGTGGAGGTCTGACCCGTGGCGGGGTGCTTCCACTCGATCTCGCCCGTGGCGAGACCGACGAAGTTCTTGACGGTCTTCGGCGCGTGATTGCCGAAGAGGTTGACCTTGATCGGTCCGAGGGTGGTATTGAGTGTTGCTACCGCGGTGTGCTTTGACATGGGGTCAATTCTTGCACAGCCGGTTTGGTGGATTCCGTCCGGACACCCCGCACTCAGAGCCCTCCCAGACGATTGCGTGGCAAGATGGACATTGTTCGCCACATGACATCGATGGAGGGTCCAGATGAGCCTGTCACGCAAGCGCCGCAAGGAACTTACTCGGCTGCGTAAGAGCGCAGACGAATTATGGAACAACCAGCAGGAAGTGCTGGAGCGTGTAAACGCCCTGGCACGAGAGGCCAGCCGGCAGGCGGGTGTACTCACGCGTGAAGAAGTCGTCCCCAAGGTTCGCGAAAGCTACGACCAGATCGTGCGCCCCAAAGTGCAGGCCACCCAGGAACTCGCCGAAGGCGTGCGCCACCAGGTCGTCGACAAGGTACTGCCGGGCATCGGCACCGCCGTCGGCACGCTGATGAGCGTGGGCGACGTCGCCCACGACGCCCGCATTCGTGCCGCACTCAACCGCGTTCGCTTCCAGAAGCCCATCGTGGTCCAGAAGAAGGGACCCGGAGCCGGAACCTACATCGGCCTCGGTGTCGCCCTGGCCGCCGCCGTGGGTGTCGCCTACGCCGTCTGGCAGACGTTCCGCGCCGATGACGAGCTGTGGGTCGCCGAAGACGAGCCCGCCGCCGCAACGTCGGTCGAAGACTAACCGACAGTCTTTTCAGGGAGGACCCGCATCCGTTGGATGCGGGTCCTTCCTTTTTTCGTGCCCGGCGGCTGACCCTTCCGGGCCTCGTTTCCTTCGCCGAGCCGTGAGTTTTACCCCTTTTTCTTGCCTGAAAAGGGGCGATACTCACGGCTCGGCGAGGTTTTGGGTCCGGTTTTGCGGCGCCTCGCTGGCCGGGGAGCCCCACGAGTAACACCAGCCTCATTCGTAACTATCTGCGAAATACTTTGGTAAATAGTTGAGATAGTCTCGACACCACGTACGCTTTTTGCTAAAATCGGGGCATGGCAGGAGCATCCGCACCGCAGTCACCAGCCGCCTCGGCCGAGGCGGCAGATTCACCTGCGCAGCTCGTGCGGCAGGCCGGTCTGGCTGTGGCCGCGGCACTTGACTCCATCACGTTATCGCTGATGGCCGACACCGACGCTTTGGCGCTTCTCGGCGCGGTCGAGCAGCTCGGGCGCCGCGTCGATGCGGCCCGGGTGTCGACTGCGACGGATGTCGCGGACCGCTCCCGCAGCATCCTCGGCCACGACTCCCTGGCCTGGAAACAGGGGGCCAGCAACGGCATCGACCTGATCACGCGCCTCACCCGGGTCTCCGCCCGCGAAGCGAACCGGCGGGTGCGGCTCGGCGGGAACGTCTCGGATCGCCGGGCCGGCACCAGCATGCTGCCCCCGTACTACCCGACCGTCGCCGCGGGACTGACCGCGGGCGACCTGGGTGTCGACGCGGCCGAGGCCATCGTCACGGCCCTCGACAAGGTCAGCCCGAGCGTCGCCCCGGACGACCTCCTCACCGCGGAACGTGCACTGGTCGCCGCCGCGACCGGCGCCATCACCGAAGAAACAGCGGGGCTGCCCGGGGAGGGGTTCGCGTTCCCCGCGGACCTGATCCGGGGCATGGCCCTGCAGTGGCAGGCCCGGCTCGACCCCGACGGCACCGCCCCGAACGAAGACGTC
>NZ_SOGU01000021.1:0-18921 GCF_004403275.1 Cryobacterium sp. TMT4-10 | reverse complement strand
CACGACGACCGCCACAGCAACGCCCCGCCCGCTGCGGCCAAATCGGCCCGGATCTCGTCGCATCAACTTCGAATAGGCGTTACTGACACACGCTCCTAGGGCAGGGGACGGCTAGGTGACGATGATGCCCAGGTGGGCGGCGAGCAGCGGCGCCAGCAGGCTCAGCTGTGCGTCGTCGATCGTTGCGCCGCGCAGCCCCTCGAGCCCGTGGACGGCGCTGAAATCGCTCGAGCGCAGGTCCACGTCCTTGAGCGTCGCGCGCGTCACGTCGAGGGTGCCGATGCGGCAGTCGCGCAGTTCCAGGCGCTGCACGGTGGCCCCGCCCAGGTCGAGCTCTTCGATAATGCAGTTAGAGAGCAGTACGTCGGTGAGTGTCGCGCCGCGCAGGTTCACGAAATCGAGCTTTGACCCGTCGATCTGAACGGAGCGCAGGGTGGCCTCGTAGAGCTCGACCGAGCCGAGCCGGGAGTGCTCGACCGAAACGCCCCGCCAACTGGAGCGGGGCGCGCTGAAGACGGCTGCGTGCAGCTCTCCGGCCACGCAGTCGGCGACGGATGCCCCGCGCAGCTGCGAATCGCTGAGGGAGACTCCGCGCAGCTCGCACTCCTGGAAACCGATGCCGGTCAGGTCCCTGCCGGACAGGTCGCAGCCGGTGAATCGTTCCGCTTCCCGGCTGTCACCGGCGCGGAGGTCGCCACCGTCGGCATCCGTCAGTCCGGTCAGCACGATGCGGTCGAGTTGCGGGCCCCGGGTTTGCGCGCGCGCCACCGTCAGGAGGCGGCGGAGGAGGAGGCGGCGGCCGAGGCGGCCGAGGCGGCGACGGGAACGGGCTCGAGCACGAACACCGGGATGACCCGGTTCGTCTTCTTCTCGTAGGCGGCGTAGTCGGGGAACGCGGCCACGGCCCGCTCCCACCACTTCGCGCGTTCGGTGCCGGTGACCTCGCGTGCCAGCATGTCCTGGCGGTGCGGGCCGTCCTGCAGCTCCACGTGCGGGTGGGCCAGCACGTTGCCGTACCAGATGGGGTTCTTCGGGCTGCCGCCGAGGGAGGCGATGGCGGCATAGGCTCCTTCGTGTTCCACGCGCATCAGTGGGGTCTTGCGCAACTTGCCCGACTTCGCGCCGAGGGTGGTGAGCACGATGACGGGCATCCCGCGCAACGTGGTGCCCTGCGTGCCGCCGGAGCTTTCGTACAGGTCGACCTGGTCGCGCACCCACTGCTGGGTGCCGGGCTCGTATTCTCCGATGAGGGGCATACGACCATTAAACGCCACCGGGCCGACCCGCATTCCCTCGGCCGTTCGCCCGGTGCGGATCAGGGGCGCGGTCGCGGCCGGCGCGGCGCGTAGCGGGGGATGTAGCGCCCGAGGATCACGGCGCCGAACAGCCCGAACACGCCCATCACGCCGCTGGCCAGCGACACGGTCGCCACCGCGGTCAGGCCGGCCACGGCCAGGGGGGCGACGGCGCCGCCCAGGTCGGCGGTGAACCGCCAGGCGCCGAGGAACGGTGCCGGGCTGGTGTTCTTCGGGGCGAGGTCGGCGCCCAGGGTCATCAGCAGCCCGCTGCCGATCCCGTTCGCCAGAGCCAGGATCATCGCCACCGCGATGAACCACTCCACGTTGGTCGGCAGGTCGTGCGTGAACGCGAGGATGAGGTGCCCGGCTCCCAGCCCGATCATCGACGGGAGAGCGGTCCACATCCGGCCGAAACGGTCCATGATCTGGCCGCTGGCGTAGAACAGGGCGAAGTCGACCGCACCCGCGATGCCGATGATCAGGGCGATGTCGGGCACGCTGATGCCGATGCTGACCGCCCAGAGCGGGAGGAGCACGGTGCGGGACGCCCGCATGGCCCCGATCAGGCCCGCGCCCGTGCCCAGCCTCAGGAGAACGGCCCGGTAACCCCAGATGGTGCGGAACAGTCCCTGTGATTCCTCGGCCGCGAGCTCCTGGCCGGCCGGATGCACCGTGCCATCCGGTGCTCTGGCCAGTTCGGGGCCACCGAAGGTGCTTGCGGGGTCAGGCAGGAGGAGGAGCATGGTGGCCGCGCCGAGACAGCAGACCACGAACACCCAGAAGACGGCCTCCGTGCCCCCGGTCAGACGGATGAGTCCGGCCGCGATGAACGGGCCGACGAACCAGCCGGCCCGGAAAATGCCGCCGAGGGTCGACAGCGCCCTGGCCCGGAAGGCCAGCGGCACGTAGCTGGTCATGAAGGCGTGGCGCGCCAGCGCGAAGACGGCGGTGGCCAGGCCGATCAGGAAGATCCCGATCCCCAGCACCCACGGGTTCGGGGCTGCTATGCAGATCAACACGGCGATGACCGCGAGCATGGCGGCCCAGATCATCGCGTTGCGCTCGCCGATGCGGGACACCACCCACCCGCTCGGGATGTCGCCGACGAGTTCGCCCACCATGATCATGGCCGCGATGAACCCGGCGACCGCGAGGGAGGCGCCCAGGTCGTTGGCCACGATCGGGATCAGCGGGATGATGGCGCCCTCGCCGATCGAGAACAGCAGGGTCGGCAGGAACGCCGCGAGTGCGACGGAGCGGAGGCTGAAGGGGCGCTCGGCGATACTCATGGCTCCTCGATGCTACTTCAGCCCGGGTGCTTCAGCCCGCGCTCCGTCAACCCGCCCGGTAGGCTGGGGTTTGACATGATTGAGCTGGACTTTTCGGAGCAGATCGCCGCGATGCGGGCCACGTTCGGCGACATCCGGTCGGTGATCGACATTGATCGACTCCGCACGGATATCGCCGACCTGAACGAACAGGCGGGAGCGCCCGACCTGTGGGATGACTCCGCGCACGCCCAGAAGGTGACCAGCGAGCTCAGCCACCGCCAGTCGGAGCTCGCCCGAATCGTGAGCATCGAGAGCCGCCTCGACGACCTCGAGGTGCTGGTCGAACTGGCCAACGCCGAAGGTGACCAGGAATCCGCCGACGAGGCCACGGCCGAGCTGGCGAGCCTGCAGAAAGTGCTGGGCGAGCTCGAGGTGCACACCCTGCTCAACGGCGAGTTCGACATCCGCCCGGCCGTCATCACCATCCGTTCGGGGGCCGGCGGGGTGGATGCGGCGGACTTCGCCGAGATGCTGCTGCGCATGTACCTGCGCTGGGCCGAGCAGCACGACTACCCGGTGCAGGTGCTCGACGTGGGTTACGCCGAAGAGGCCGGCATCAAGTCCGCGACGATCCAGGTGGATGCCCCGTACGCGTTCGGCACCCTGAGCGTCGAGGCCGGAACGCACCGCCTGGTGCGGATGAGCCCCTTCAACTCGGCCGGCAAACGCCAGACCTCGTTCGCCGCCGTCGAGGTGGTCCCGTTGATCGAGCAGACCGAATCGATCGAGGTGCCCGAGAACGACATCCGGGTCGATGTCTTCCGCTCCAGCGGCCCCGGCGGCCAGTCGGTGAACACCACCGACTCCGCCGTGCGGATCACCCACCTGCCCACGGGCACGGTCGTGAGCTGCCAGAACGAGAAGAGCCAGATCCAGAACCGGGCCGCCGCCATGCGCGTGCTCCAGTCCAGGCTGCTCCTGCTGCAGCGCGAGCAGGAGGCGGCAACGAAGAAGGAACTGGCCGGCGTCATCACCGCGAGCTGGGGCGACCAGATGCGCAGCTACGTGCTCGCGCCCTACCAAATGGTGAAGGACCTGCGCACCAACTACGAGGTCAACAACCCCAGCCAGGTCTTCGACGGCGACCTCGACGGCTTCATCGCTGCCGGAATCCGCTGGCGCAAACAGGCTCCGCAGGACTAGCGAGCCTCTCTTCCGTCGCGCCACCTGTTGTCGCAATAGGTATGTCGCTGTGAGAAATCTCAGGATGGCTGCTTAGGCTCAAAGGGCCATGATCCGTTTTGACACCATCACCAAGCAATATCCGGGAACGAACCGACCCGCCCTGGACGCCATCAGTGTCGAGATTCTGCGTGGTGAGTTCGTCTTCCTTGTCGGCGCGTCCGGCTCGGGCAAGTCAACCTGCCTGCGCCTCGTGCTGAAGGAGGACAAACCCACCAGCGGCAGCATCCACGTGCTCGGGCAGGACCTCCGGTCGATCTCGAACCGCAAGGTGCCATACTTCCGCCGCAACCTCGGAGTCGTCTTCCAGGACTTCCGCCTGCTGCCCAACAAGAGCGTGTTCGACAACGTGGCCTTCAGCCTGCAGGTCATCGGCAAGTCCCGTGGTTACATCCAGGAAGCCGTGCCCGACACCCTGGAGATGGTCGGTCTGGCCGAGAAGGCCCAGCGCTTGCCGCACGAGCTCTCCGGTGGTGAACAGCAGCGGGTGGCGATTGCGCGGGCCATCGTCAACAAGCCGCAGGTTCTGCTCGCCGACGAGCCCACCGGAAACCTCGACCCCACCACCAGCGCCGGCATCATGGCGCTGCTGGAACGCATCAACGCCGGCGGCACCACCGTGGTCATGGCCACGCACGAGGCCGGGATCGTCGACCAGATGCAGCGCCGCGTGATCGAGCTGGCGGCCGGCAAGATCGTGCGCGACGAGCGTCAGGGCGGCTACGCCACCTCGGCCATCCCCACCGTCATGGCCGGCACCGGACGCCGGTCCGCACCCGCGGCATCCGTCTTCGCACCCGCGGCGTCCGCGCCGCTCGTGCACCCCGCCGCTGCCGAACCGGCCGTCCTGCCGCCCGGCGGATCGCCCGCCGAGCCGGCGACGGAGCCGGTGGCCGAACCCGCGACCGTGCGCGCCGCCCAGCCGCCCCGCTTCTTCGCACCGGTTCCGGTTCCCCTGGTCGAGGCCAGAGAGGCCGCCCGCCAGGCCGTTCTCGCTGCCGCCGACAGAGGCAGGACCGGCACGCAGGCGCACCCGGTGCAGAGCACCGATTCCAGCAACGACACCGCACAGGGCACTGGGACGGATGCCGCGGACGGGGGCCCCGCCATGACCCGCCCCGCGCTCTCGACCACCCAGCACGACGTGCCGGAGCAACTGACCCTGGCCGAGAAGCTCGGGCTGCGCGCTCCGGGTGAGAAACCGGACCAGACCGGCGAACAGAATGTAGGGCCCACCCGATGAGACTCGGACTCGTGCTCTCCGAAGCCGCCAACGGCCTGCGCCGCAACGCCTCCATGGTTGTATCCGTCGTGCTCGTGACGTTCATCTCGCTGACCTTCGTCGGTGTCGCCGTGCTGATGCAGATGCAGATCGGCCAGATGAAGAACTTCTGGTACGACCGCGCGCAGGTGGGCATCTACATGTGCACCGCGATCTCGCCCGGTGAAACCTGCACCGCCGGTGAGGCGACGCAGGAACAGATCGACACGGTCACGGCTCAGCTCGAATCGCCCACCCTGGCACCGTTCATCGACAAGTACTACTTCGAGACCCACGACCAGGCGTTCGAGAACTTCAAGAAGCAGTTCTCGGGCAACCCGGTGGCAGACTACGTCACCCCCGACCAGTTGAACCAGACGTTCTGGGTGAACCTGAAGGACCCCTCGCAGTCCGACGTTCTCGTCGAGAGCTTGTCCGGGGTATCGGGGGTCGAGAACGTGGCCGACCAGCGCAAGTACCTGGATCAGATCTTCGCCGTGCTGAATGTGGCCAGTTACACCGCGATCGGGATCGCCTCGCTGATGCTTGTGGCGGCGGCCCTGCTGATCGCGACCACCATTCGCCTGTCGGCGTTCTCCCGGCGGAGGGAGCTGGGCATTATGAGGCTGGTCGGGGCATCCAACCGGTTCATCCAAACGCCGTTCATCCTGGAAGGCGTGTTCGCCGCACTCCTCGGCTCCCTGCTGGCGGGAGGCGCAGTTATGGCAATCGTGCTCTGGTTCGTTCAGGGTTATCTGGGCGACCGGCTGACCAGCTTTTCGCTGGTCGGGGTCGACGACGCCCTGGTGGTGGTTCCGATCCTGCTCCTGGTCGGCGCCGTGCTGGC
The DNA here is from genome assembly GCF_004403275.1 of Cryobacterium sp. TMT4-10. Lineage (NCBI taxonomy): Bacteria > Bacillati > Actinomycetota > Actinomycetes > Micrococcales > Microbacteriaceae > Cryobacterium > Cryobacterium sp. TMT4-10. Next base: position 13,002 of record NZ_SOGU01000021.1, on the reverse strand, counting down.
GGCGTTCTCGGCCAACTTCGCCATTACCCGGTATCTGAAGGTCTGACCCGCGGCCGGCATCCGTGAGCCCGCTAGACTGATGGGCTGGTCGGTATCGCGTCCGAGCAAACACACCGAGTTGAGGAGCAAGTCCGTGCCCAGGGAAATAGGCGAGAAGGTCGTCTCGACCAATCGCAAGGCACGCCACGATTACCTCATCGAGGAGACCTACGAGGCCGGGATGGTGCTCAGCGGCACCGAAGTGAAGTCCCTCCGGGCCGGTCGGGCCTCGCTCGTGGACGGCTACGCCTTCATCGAGAACGGCGAGATCTGGCTCGACGCCGTGCACATCCAGGAGTACGTCGCCGGCACCTGGACCAACCACCCGCCCCGCCGCAAGCGCAAACTCCTGATGCATAAGCAGGAGATCATCAAGATCAGCCACAAGACCAAAGAGGGCGGCTACACGCTCGTGCCGCTGCGCTTGTACTTCAAGAACGGCAAGGCCAAGGTCGAGATCGCGGTCGCCAAGGGCAAGAAGGAATACGACAAGCGCCAGACGTTGCGCGAGCGCCAGGACAAGCGCGAGTCCGACCGGGCCATCTCCGCCCGCAAGAACCTCGGCGACTAGCCATCCGCCCCTGGTGTGTTGTAAGCTAAGGGGCTGTACGAAGCGGCCGATCTGGTCGCGCCGTGCAGATTGAAAACTCAACAGCGTGTGACAGGAACCCACTTGAATGCCGCCACGGCGGCAGTGAGTGCACAGGGGGATGATCGGTTTCGACATTGCCTGCGCAATTATGAGAAGCGGGTCGAGGATGCAGGGTTATCTCGTAAACGATCTCTGCAAAACAATAAGTGCCAAATCAAACCGCACTGACTTCGCCCTCGCTGCCTAAGCGAGCGCACTAAGAAGTCCGCCAGGCCGGGAATGCTCTCTACCCGGATCCTGACGTCATTTAGAGAGATTGCTCCTACTCTGAGCCGCGGGGTGTAGGGGGACTTGAACGAGGGCTGGGCTTGTCGGATTAGATGCCAGTGGCAAATTCCGGAGCCGAGTAGAACGATTTCACTGGATACACCCGTAGAAGGCATATGACCACAGCAGTGGACGGGGGTTCAATTCCCCCCATCTCCACCACCGGTTCCTGTCACACCTGTGAGTCGAAAGGCCCGAACCCCAAGGTTCGGGCCTTTCGTTGTTCGGGCCTTTCGTTGTTCGGGCCCTTTCCCTGTTTCGCGACACACAACCGACATCGGATGCAGCAAGATGGGGCCGGGAAGGGAACTGGATGACTGCGACCTGGCTGCGGAGGTGGGTGCCGGGAGTCGACACCGCGCTGACCTACCGCCGCGCGTGGCTGTTGCCCGACCTACGAGCAGGAGTCGTGCTGACCGCGCTGCTGATCCCGGTCGGAATCGGCTATGCCGAGGTGGCCGGCCTCCCGCCCGAAACCGGGTTGTACGCCACGATCATCCCCCTGCTCGCGTACGCCCTGTTCGGACCGTCGCGGGTGCTGGTCCTCGGGCCTGATTCCGCGCTGGCGCCGATCATCGCGGCGGTGGTGCTTCCCCTGGCCGTCGGCGATGACGCGCGCGCGGTCGCGTTGGCCGGGCTCCTGGCGATCATGGTCGGCGTGATTCTGGCCCTCGGCGGGGTGCTGCGCCTCGGCTTCGTGACCGACCTTCTCTCCAAGCCGATCCGGGTCGGCTACCTCAATGCGCTGGCCATCCTGGTGATCCTGTCGCAACTGCCCGCGTTCCTGGGTTTCTCCATCGACTCGGCTACGCCGCTGGGAGACGTCACGGCCATCGTCACCGGTGTTCTGGATGGGCGGGTCGACGTGACGGCCCTCCTGTTCGGGCTCGGGTCGCTCCTCATCATCGTCGGGCTGTCCTGGGGAAAGTCGCGCATTCCCGGTGTGCTCGTGGCCGTGGTCGCGGCGACGGTCCTGACGGCCGTGCTGGGGCTGCAGGACACGCTCCCGGTGGTCGGGGCGATGCCGCAGGGGCTGCCTGCCCCGGCCCTCGGCGGTCTGGTCTGGGCCGATGTGGCGGCGCTGGCCCTCCCCGCCCTGGGCGTCGCCCTGATCGCGTTCGCCGACACGGCCGTGCTGTCGCGCACGTTTGCGGCGCGCCGCGGAGAGAACGTCGACGGCAGCCAGGAGATGGCGGCGATCGGGGTGTCGAACATCGCGGGCGGCCTGCTGGGCGGCTTCCCCGTGTCAGCGTCCTCGTCGCGCACACCCGTCGCGGAGAGCGCGGGGTCCCGCAGTCAGCTCACCGGCATCGTCGGTGCCGTGCTGATCGTGGTGTTCATGGTGCTCGCCCCGGCGCTGACCGATTTCCTCCCGTCGGCCACCATCGCCGCGGTCGTCATCATCGCCGCCGCCGGGCTGGTCGACCTGAGGGGATTCATCGCGCTGGTGCGGATGAACAAAGTGGATGCCGCCCTCTCGCTCGCGTCCTTCCTGGGGGTCCTGGTGGTGGGCGTGATCGAGGGCATCGGTGTGGCGATCGTCTTGTCGCTCGGGGCATTCGTCAGCTATGCCTGGCGCCCCTACCGGGCCGAGCTCGGTCGCATCCGTGGCCTGCGCGGATACCACGACCTGTCGCGGCATCCGGAGGGCGAGCGGCTGCCGGGCATCGTCATCGTGCGCTTCGACGCCCCGCTGTTCTTCGCCAACGGCGGCATCTTCGACGACTACGTGCGTCGCCTGGTCACTCGGGCGGGCAGCGATGTGCGAACGGTCATCCTCGCGGCCGAGCCCATCACCGACATCGACACGACCGCCGTCGAGGAGCTGCTCGAACTCGACGACTTCCTCACCTCGCGCGGGATCACCCTGATCTTCGCCGAGATGAAGGGGCCGGTGAAAGACCACCTGCGCGACTACGGGCTGAGCGGGCGGTTCCCGCCGGAACGGTTCGCCGTCACCGTCGGGGAGGCCGTCGACGAGGCCACCGGAACCCTGCGCGGCGACCTCGAGGGAACCGAATGGGACGACGAGCCGTGACGTCGGCCGAGTCCGGTCGGCGTGACGCCGGGCGAGCCCCTCGCTACCGGGGGAGCACCCGATAGCGGGTCAACATGCCCGCGGTGATGTGGTCGTTCACGTGGCAATGGAACAGCCAGGTGCCGGCGTCGTCGGGAACCATGTCGGCCTCCATCATGCTGGCCGGCAGGAGGCTCACGACGTCCGTGCGCATCCCGAGTGCGGTGACCGTGTTGCCGTGCCAGTGCGGCGTGTGAAGGTCGACCTCGGTGCCCATCCCCATCACGTGCCAGCGCACCCGCTCGCCCTTCTTCATGGTCAGCGAGTCAATCGGCTGGTTGCCGAAGACGTAGCCGTTGATCGAATGCATCAGGTTGCTCTCCCCGAATTCTGGGTCCTCCGGGTCGACGGATGCCGGGTCCCCGGTGAAATTGGCGATGTTACAGGCCAGATGGGGGCTCTGTTTCTCGTCGCTGACCTTGAACTGGAGGAAGAACTCCCGGTCCACGTCGCGCGGGGTCCCGTCGGGACGGGCGGCACCCACCTTCGTAATAACCATCGGTCCGACGAGTCCCGCGTAGTCATCCGTGACCTCGCTCGTGTGCGAGTGGTACATCCACATCACCGAGCTGCCGTCCATGGGCCCGGCCCGCTCCGGCACCCCATAGCTATAGGTGTAGGTGCCGCCCGGCGGCACGGCATCGTCCGCCTGGTCGCTGGGCTCGGTGCCGTCGTCGTAGGGCGTCCCCTCGCTGCTCTTCTTGTAGAAGACGCCGTGGGTGTGCACGCTCGCCGGTCGGTCCGGATTGTTGCGGAAGACGACCTTGATCGTGTCTTCAACAACCCCGCGGATGACCGGGCCGAGCATGCTCAGGCGCTGGTCCGCGTCGGCGCGCGGCTTGAGGGTGCCGAAGGACGCATCCGTGTATTCGCGGTACAGCGACTTCAGATAACTGCTGCCGATGCGCTGCGGACCCGACTCCACAAAGACCGCTGCGGCGGCGTCGAACGGTTGGCCGGTGATCTGGTCGGCCCCAGCCGGGGCATAGTTCCAAACGACCTCATCGGCGGCGAGGAAGTAGGTGCGGGTCTGTGGCACATAGGAGCTGCCCGCCTGCACGCTCGCCGCGCCGCCGCCGCCGTCAAAAAGACGCGCGAGCACCAGCGCCGAGGCGATCGCCACCACGGCGACGACCGCGGCGAGGCGCAGGCGCCGCCGGTTCTGGGATACGCGGCGGTTCGTTGACGGCCCCTCGGTGGGGTCCAGGGTCTCAGACACGGGCACACCTCGTTTCGTCGGGTTGGTAGGCCGGCGGCATTCGGTGGCCTTCGCTGGCCTTGCGGACATAATAGTCCGGGGCTACGAAGAAGTTGAGGCGGTCGAATCAGTTCGAAGTCTGCCCTGGGGCCGATCCTGTCAGCGGAGTGCGACGCCCGAATTAGACGCCGGCGAGCCAGAGGTCGGGACCGAAGATCTCGTAGTGGATGCGCTCGGCCGGCACGCCGGACTCCAGCGCCTGTGAGCGCAGGCTGCGCATGAACGGGAGCGGGCCGCAGAGGTAGACCGAGGCATCCTCCGGAATCGTCACGTTCTCGAGCGACATGAAACCCTCGTGGTGGCCCTCGCTCGGGATCTCCAGCCAGAGTTCCAGTTCGGCCGCCTCGAGCAGCGCGATGTCCTCGCTCATCTGGTCGCGCAGCGCCCAGCGCTCGAGGTTGCTCTCGGCGTGCAGCACGAGCACCTCGCGCTTCGAGCCGGTGTCGACCAGGGAACGCAGGATCGACGCGCTCGGCGTGCAGCCGATTCCGGCCGAGGCAAGAATCAGCGGGCCGGTGCCCTGATCCAGGGTGATGTCACCGCACGGCACGGAGAGGATCAGGGTGTCGCCGACCTGCACGTCACGGTGCAACACGGGCGAGACCTCACCGTCAGCGTCAAGCTTGGTGGTGAAGACGCGGGTCGTGGCCGTACCGGCCGACAGCGAGTACTGGCGCACCTGGCGGATGCCGTCGGGCATGGTGGCCGTGACGCTGACGTACTGGCCCGGCAGGGCGGGTGTGACGGGGGTGTCGTCGGCCGGCTCTAGTGTGAACGTGACGGCGTCGGTGCCGGCGGTTTCCTTCTTGATGACGACCCAGGGGGCGAGAGGCTTGTCGCTGGCGAGTCCGGCGTAGAGGCCCTTTTCCATCTTGATCAGGGCGTGGGCCATCAGCCAGTAGACCTCGGTCCAGGCGCCTGCGATCTCGGCCGTGATGACGTCGCTGAGTTCGTCGGCGATGGCTTCGAAGAGGTACTTGTAGACGATGTCGTACTGCTCGGGCTGGATGTCGAGGGAGATGTGCTTGTGGGCGATGCGGGACAGCATGGCCTCGGGGGTCGTCTCGGGATTGTTCACCAGATGGGTCGCGAAGACCGCGATGCTGCCGGCCAGGGCCTGTTGCTGCGAGCCGTTCTTCTGGTTCGAGCGGCTGAATAGCCCGTCGAAGAGCTCGGGGTGGGCGGTTAGCATACGGCCGTAAAAGTTCTTCGCGATCTCGGGCATGCGCTCCCCAACCAGGGGCAGTGTCGCTTCGATCAGGGGCAGTGACTGGGTAGAGAGCATGCAGACTCCAAGCATTGAGGGATTTAACTCAAAGCTATCATTTCAAATAACCGCTGTGTGACGCGCCCGGCTCAGCGATGTCAGCGCTCAGCCCCCTTGAGACTGCCGGTTCCGGCGCCTGACGGGTCGAAGATCAGGCAGACGACGTTACGGCCGCCCGGCTCGGCCCAGCTCCGCTCGGTCGGAGTGAAGTAGTCCAAGTCCAGTGAGGAGTCCTGATACGGCATCCCGGTGAAGCCCTCGAACCCGGACGCGCAGCCCGATTCGGCCGCCGCTGTGACCGCCATGTCGCCGGGGAAAGCCTCGCCGGCCACCGGGAACCGGTCGAACACCTCGAAGTCGTGAGTCTCGGAGCAGGGGAGAACGGGGATGGTCCTGACATCGGCATCCACACCCGCATCCTCTTTCGTGGCCTCTGTGTCGTCGTGGGTGGCCTCGTCTGCAGAGTCGGTGAGACAGTCTCCGGCGAGGAGGGCGGTGACCGGGGCCACGGTGGCGAGGGGCGAGAGCGTCCGCGGGGCCGCCGTGACGGGAGCCGTCGGCAGCATATCGACGATTATGCTGCATCCGGTCAAGGTCCCGATCACCAGGGCCGGCAGTATGAGCCGGGCACCGAGCCGGAGGCGCGCGACGGCCATCCGTCTAGATGGCCGGTTCGGCCGTGGTACCGCCAGCGACTGCGTTTCGGAGCGCTCGCAGGGTCGCCTCGTGCAGGAGGCCGTTGGTGGCCAGCGCGCTGCCGTGCCACGGGCCGGGGCGGCCGTCGGCCGACGTGAAGCGGCCGCCGGCCTCCTGCACGATCGGGGCCAGGGCTGCCATGTCGTAGGGCTGCAGGTCGTACTCGGCGGCGATGTCGATCAGGCCTTCGGCGAGGAGCATGTAGGACCACATGTCGCCGTAGGCCCGGGTGCGCCAGACCTGCCGGGTCAGCGCGACCAGCGCATCGAGGTGACCGGCGACATCCCACTGTTGGATGCTGTTATAGCTGAGGGAGGCGTCCGCGAGTTCGGTCACGCCGGAGACCTGCAGGCGCACGGGCGCGGCCCCGGGCGTGCGTTCGTCGGTCATCCAGGCGCCGCCTCCGGTGCGTGCCCACCAGCGTTTGCCGAGCGCAGGGGCGCTCACCATGCCGAGCATGGGGACGCCGTCGATGGCGAGGGAGATCAGCGTGCCCCAGACCGGGATCCCGCGCATGAAGCCTGCCGTCCCGTCGATGGGGTCGATGATCCACTGCCGGATGGTCGAGCCCTCGGTGCCGAACTCCTCGCCCAGGATGCCGTCGGTCGGGCGCCGCTCGGCCAGGTGGGTGCGGATGGCGCGCTCGACCGCCTGGTCGGCATCCGTCACGGGCGTGCGGTCGGGTTTGGTGCTCACCACGAGGTCCATCGCGTGGAACCGGTCGCGCGAAATCGCATCGGCCAGATCGGCGAGTTCGGCCGCAAGGACAAGGTCATCGTCGAGGGAGTAGATCAGAGGCTCGGTCACGCTCCCCAGCCTAGTTATTCTGGCGCGACACACCGGGTCGCGGCTCGATTCGCATGGATCGCGTCGGGATGTTAGTCTCTTTCGAGTCGGTTCGGGGTAGCTCGAACGGATAAAAAAGAAATACGCACCTCTAGCTCAATTGGCAGAGCAACTGACTCTTAATCAGTGGGTTCCCGGTTCAAGTCCGGGGGGGTGCACCAGCAGGGGCCGGCTTCTTCGAAAGCCGGTCTTTTTTTTGCGCCTGCGGGTTGTGCCGTTGTGGCGGGAATCGCCGGGGCTACTCTGTCTCGAAACGGACGAAGGAGCACGGATGCTGTCGAGCGAACTGCTGATCGATGCCTACGGCCGGATCCGCGGCGCAGTCCACAACGTGCTCGCGGATGCCGGCCCCGAGATTCTGGCATACCGGCCGGATTCGCAGGCGAACTCGGTCGCCTGGCTGGTCTGGCACCTGACCCGGGTGCAGGACGACCACCTGTCCGAGATCATGGAGGAGAAACAACTCTGGACCGCAGCCGGGTGGGCGGAGCGTTTCGCCCTTCCGTTCGGGAACGACGCCACCGGATACGGCCAGACCGCCCTCGAGGTGGGGCAGGTGCGCCCCGACGCCGACCACCTGGGCGGCTACTTCGACGCCGTCCATTCCCGCACGGTCGCGTGGCTGCCGACCCTGGTCGCCGCTGATTTCGGCCGGGTCGTCGACCTGCGGTGGACGCCGCCGGTCACTCTGGCGGTCCGGCTGGTGAGCGTGCTCGCGGACGACCTTCAGCACGCCGGCCAGGCGGCCTACGTGCGTGGTCTGGCGGAGCGCGCCGGACTCTGACGCCCGCCCAAAACCGACGCCCGGCCAAAACCGACGCCCGGCTCTGAGCCAATTCGACGGAGATTCTGATCTAAAAGTGCCCTTTCGGTACAGTTCAGGGCTGTTTCCGGCAGAATCTCCGTCGAATTCGTTCGGGCACGCCGTTTGGACGCCGCACCGGCCGCACCGGGCGGGCCCGGCCGCCCTAGCGGCGCTTCCAGGTGTATTCGTTCTCCGGCCGTCCCGGGGTTCCGTAGCGGGGCTGCCGGTCGAGCGTTCCCGTGTCGGCCAGATGCTCCAGGTAGCGTCGGGCGGTCACCCGCGAGATTCCGAGCTTCTCCATCACCTCGCTGGAGGAGACGGGTGCGGTCTGCAGCTTCAGGAGCTCGATCACCGCACCCAGCGTGCCCTCGGACAGGCCCTTGGGCCGGGGCAGGTCGGCGGGTGTGCGCAGGCTGGCGAAGGCGAGGTCCACGTCGTTCTGGCTGGTCACAGCGGTGCGGGCACCCAGGTGGATCCGGAAATCCCGGTAGTGCGCCAGCTTCTGGGCGAAGGTCGCATAGGTGAACGGTTTGATCAGGTACTGCACGATTCCGGCCGCCACGGCACCGCGCACGATCTGCAGTTCGCGCACGGCCGTGATGGCGATGATGTCCGTGGTCAGGCCGGCGGCACGCATCCGTCTGCTGACGTCGAGGCCGTGCAGGTCGGGCAGGGTCATGTCCATCAGGACGAGGTCGATCGGCTGCCCGGCCGCCGAGGCCGCGGCGAGGGCGCGCAGGCCGGAATGGCCGTCCGAGGCCGTCCCGGCGTGCACGAAACCGGGCAGCCGCCCGAGGTAGGCCGCATGGGCCTCGGCCGCGATGGCGTCGTCTTCGACGACCAGAACCCGGATGTCCCGCTCAGCCATGCGCTGCTCCCGTCGGTTCCGCGACGGCCACGCCGGTAGCCGGGCCGGGAGTCGCGCTGATGCCCGCCGCGTCCCGGTGGGGGAGCGTGACCGTGAACAGGGCACCCACGCGCCGGGTGATGGTGAGGTCGCCCCCGAGCCGTTTGACGGTCTGCCGCACGAGGGCGAGCCCCAGGCCTCGGCCGTAGGCGCCCGGCTCCTTGGTGCTGTATCCGCGCTGGAGGATGTCGGTCACGGCCTCCGGCGCGACGCCGGGACCGCTGTCGGCGACCTCGATGGTGACGACGTGCGCGGTCGCCCTGACGGTCAGGTGCACGGTGCGGGGTGCGTCACCGCCGGCGGCCGCGTCGAGGGCATTGTCGACCAGGTTGCCCACGACGGTGACCAGGTCCTGGCCCGACAGGCCGGAATCGGACAGCGACCCGGCCGCCTCGACGGTCAGCAGCACCCCGAGCTCACTGGCCTGGGCGAACTTGCCCATCAGGAGCGCGCTGAGCACCGGCTCGTCGACCGAGTCGATCATGTCGTCGGTCAGCTGCTGGCTCAGTTCGAGGTCCCTGGTCGCGAAGTCGAGGGCCTCGGCACCGCGCCCGAGCTCCATCAGGGACACGATGGTGTGCAGACGGTTCGCGTGCTCGTGGGTCTGGGCGCGGAGGGCATCCGAGAGCGTGCGCGTCGACTGCAGCTCACTGCCCAGGTGCTGCATGTCCGTGTGGTCGCGGATGGTGGCGACCCAGCCCATGGGTGCGGGCTGGTGGCGGCCGACGGCGGGCAGGAGGGCGGGCTTCTGGCTGACCACCAGCACGCGCGTGTCGGTGAGGTGGATTTCATCGACCGCGGACCGGCCGCTCTGCAGCAGGGCACCGAGCCCCGGGGGCAGGTCGAGCCGGTCGAGGCTGAGCGCGGCCGCGACGGATGCCCGCCGGCCCGGTCCGGGCGACGGCACCGCGGTTGCCCGGACCGGTACGCCCAGCAGCCGAGCGGCCTGGTCGTTGTAGAGCACGACCTCACCGGAGAGGTTGACCAGCACGAGCCCCTCACGCACGGAGTGCAGCACGGAGTCGTAGTAGACGAACAGCTGGGCCAGTTGTTCCGGCCCCCAGCCGAGCGTGACCCGGCTCAGGTAGCGTCCGAGGAGCCAGCTGGCGACCGTGCCGGCCGCCAGCAGGATCAGGGCCACGGCCAGCACGGCCGGCAGCCGTGCGCTCAGGGCGATGGAGAGGTTGCTCGTCTTCACTCCGGCGGCCACGAGGCCGAGCACGGCACCCGTGTCATCGGTGACCGGCACTATCGCACGCACGGATGGCCCGAGGGTGCCGGTCGTGACCTCGGTGAAGGGCTCCCCGGCCAGGGCAGGCTTGACCGTGCCGATGTAGGGCCGCCCGATTTCGGACGGCGTCGGGTGGGTCCAGCGGGTGCGATCGGGGGCCATGATCGTGATGAAGTCGAGCCCGGCATCCTCGGACACTCGCAGCGCGTAGGGCTGCAGGATGCGGCTCGGATCAGTCGAGCGGGCGGCCGACAGCACCAGGGGGCTGTCGGCGATCGAGGTCGCGACCGACAGCATCCGGTTCTCGGCTTCCGCGAAGCCGCGGTCCCGGGCGTCGACGAAAGCGGCCGTGCCCACGAAGACAGTCATCGCGAGGATGAAGAGCGCGTTCGCCAGGAACAGGCGACGCGCAATGCTCCAGTCGTGCCCCATCGCATCCTTCTTTCGCGCCGTGTGCGGCCGTTCGCCTGCGGGCATCCGTGACCAATATGACCGCAACGACGGTGTATCGGACCCGGTCGACCAGTGTGGACTTCACCACGGCTCGCCGCGGGCGCATCTGGCGCCTGCCTCCAGCCTAGTTACCAGACAAAGGAGTCTTGACATGGCATCGCTGCCCTCCACCCGTGCTGCAAAGCCGGCGAAGAAGAAGTTCGACAAATCCCATTATCTCTATATGGCGGTCATCGTCGCGGTGATCCTCGGCGTCGTCGTGGGCCTGCTCTTCGGTGGCGCAGACGGATTCGCCGTATCGCTCAAGCCCCTCGGTGACATCTTCATCGCCCTGATCAAGATGATGATCTCGCCGATCATCTTCTGCACGATCGTCCTCGGCATCGGATCCATCGCCAAGGCGGCCACGGTCGGCCGGATCGGCGGCCTGGCCCTGGGTTACTTCCTGATCATGTCGACCTTCGCGCTGGGCATCGGCCTGTTCGTGGGCAACCTGGTCAAGCCGGGTTCGGGTCTGGACCTCAACTCGACCACCTTCGTGCCGCCGGAAGCCGTCGAAACGAACTTCTTCCTCGGCATCATCCCGACCACCCTGTTCTCGGCGCTGACCGCCGGCAACATCCTGCAGACCCTCCTGGTGGCGCTCATCGCCGGCTTCGCCCTGCAGAAGATGGGAGCGGCCGGCAAGCCGATCCTCGAAGGCATCGCGCACGTTCAGGCCCTGGTCTTCCGCATCCTGATCATGGTCATGTGGCTCGCCCCGATCGGTGCCTTCGGTGCCATCGCCGCCGTCGTCGGTGCCACCGGCATCCAGGCCGTGATCAGTCTCTTCACCCTGATGGGCGCGTTCTACCTGACCTGCGCGCTGTTCATCGTGGTCGTCCTCGGCGGGCTGCTCAAGATCGTCACCGGCGTCAACATCTTCAAGCTGATGCGCTACCTCGGCCGCGAATACCTGCTGATCTTCTCGACCTCCTCCTCCGAAGCCGCGCTGCCGCGCCTGATCGCCAAGATGGAGCACCTCGGCGTGTCCAAGCCGGTCGTGGGCGTCACGGTTCCCACCGGTTACTCCTTCAACTTGGACGGCACCGCCATCTACCTCACGATGGCGTCGCTGTTCATCGCGACCGCCATGGGCCAGCCGCTCAACCTGGGCGAGCAGATCGGGCTCCTCGTCTTCATGATCATCGCGTCCAAGGGTGCCGCCGGCGTTTCGGGCGCTGGAATCGCGACGCTCGCCGCCGGCCTGCAGTCGCATGCACCGCAGTTGCTCGACGGTGTCGGGTTCATCGTCGGCATCGACCGGTTCATGTCCGAGGCCCGTGCGCTCACGAACTTCACCGGCAACGCCGTCGCCACGGTTCTGATCGGCTCCTGGACCAAGGAGATCGACCGGGCCCAGGTCGACCTGGTGCTCGACCGCCACGCCCCCTTCGACGAGACCACGATGATCGCCCACCACGGTGTTCCGACCGCGGCCGAGACGGCACGGGAAAACGAAAAGGCGGCTCAGACGGCGTCACTCACCGTCTGAGTGAGACCAAGGGTCTGACCGGGGGGTGAGACCGAAATGGGGGGGCGGATGCCGTCCGGGGAGAAATCTTCCCCGGGCGGCATCCGCGGTTTCCAGGCTCGCTTCCTCCTCCACAATGTGGGTCTGATCGGCTTATCCACAGCATCCACGGATGCCGGGGCAGTGTCGGTGGGTGCCCCTAGCGTAGGTCTCATGAAGCCGTCATTCATCGAAGAGCGAGAGGCCATGGGCCGGCATTTCGACGCCATTGCCGAGGCAGAACGGGACATCGCCGCGGCCTTCGCCCGGCGGGCCGAACGGGTCGAGGCGGCCCGCCGATTCGGGCAGGCCATCGCCCACCACAATGCCCGGGTGCCGGGGGCCCGGTGGGACGCACGTGAGGTCGCCGAACGGGAGTTCTCGAGCGAGCTGGCCTGCACGATCCGGGTGCCGCAGCGCACGGCGGAGAACCTGGTCGCGGAGAGCCGGGCCCTGGCCGTGGATCTCCCGGCGACCCGGGCGGCGCTGGCGTCGGGGGAGATCAGCTATCGGCACGCGCAGGTGGTGGTCAATCAGGCCTGGTCGNACCGCGTCGAAGCTGAAGTACAACGCCCGGACTCTGCGGGAGCGGTGGCACCCGGAGACGATCAAGGCCCGGCATCAGAAGTCGGTGAAGGATCGGGCGGTGTTCTTCGAGCCCGAGCCGGACGGGATGGCGTCGCTCACCTTCTACGCCAGCGCGGAGAAGGCGCAGGCCGCGTACGAACGGGTGACGCTGATGGCCCTGAGCCTGCAGTGCAAGGAGGAGGAACGAACCCTGACCCAGTTGAAGGCGGATGTGTTCGAGGATCTCATCCTCGACGGGGTGACGCCGTCGGGACTCGGCAAGGGGATCCGCGGTTCGGTGAACATCACGGTCCCGGTGTTCAGTCTGATGGGTCTCAACGACGAACCGGCCCATCTGGAGGGTTACGGCCCGATCGACGCGGAC
>NZ_SOGU01000102.1:0-38648 GCF_004403275.1 Cryobacterium sp. TMT4-10 | reverse complement strand
CGGCCCGCTCGCCAGCCTCCTCGCTCGAGACACCCTGCCCCACGAGGTCCCAGAAATCCTGCCGGTGTTCCCGGCGCCACCCCGGCGGCCGGCCCGGCGACCGCATCGGCTCCCGCCCGAGTTGCGTGGCCATCCAACCCTTCGGACGTCCCATATTCCACCTCCATAATCGAGGTGTTGCGACGACCGGTTGAATCCGCCCTGGGTGCCACGGTCGGAGTGGAAAATGGCGCCGGCCGTGTCGAGGTGGCCGTGGTCGCGCGCCATTTCTAGGGCGCCGATGATCAGGCTGGTGCGCATGTGGCTGGCCATCGACCAGCCCACCACCATCCGGGTGCAGAGGTCGATCACGGTCGCCAGGTAGAGCCATCCGGAGCCAGTGCGCAAGTAGGTGATATCCCCGCAGAACCGGGTTCCCGGGACGGTCGACGTGAAGTCGCGCGTCCCCTCCTGATCGAGCATGTGGTTCTGGATGTGCTCGGTCCGAGCGTCCGGGGCGACAGTCGTGGTGTTCTTCCACGCCCGCATCCGGACGGCGCGGAGGCCGTGGTCGCCCAGGATGGACCCGACCGTGCCGCAGGCGATGTTGACGCCTTCCAGGCCCAGGATCGTGGTGATCTGGTCCCGGCCGGCCCTGCCCTTCTCCCGCGTGTAGACGCGCACGACGTGAGCGTCGAGCTCGTCGTGGCGGACCTGGGTCGGCGTCGGCACGTTCGGGCGCAACCAGCGGTAGAACGAGGCCCGGGAGACCTTCAGCTTCTGGCACATCCAGTCAATGGGAAAGGAGGCCTTCTCCGTCAAGATGAAGACGAAATAGTCGTTCATCGTTGCTTCGCGGCGAAGAAGGCGCTGACTTTTCGGCTCTCCTGATCCATCAAGGTGATCGGCGAATCCGAGCCTTACTCCGCATAGACGGTCGTCATCTCCGCTCTCGGCACGTCCAAGTTCAAGGCCCGGAACCCGACCAGTGCGTTGGCGATGCGGTCATCATGGAGCGCGCGAAACGCCAGGTCCGCGTCATCCATGGCTTTCCGCTGATCCTTCCCCAAGGAGAGGTCGATCGTTCGGTACCCCAGGGACATGTCGAGGCCACTGGACTTGGACTTGGCTAGATAGGCGGTGGCGTCCTTGATCAGATGGAAACGGCTGGCACCTATGAGGGCGGTGGCCTCGGCATCGATGAGTTCTTGGCAGAGAGTTTCCGTCGCGACGCGGATGCGATCGGGGACACGGGTGAGCTTGAGTTCCGCGAGGAGGTCAAGCTGGGCAGACTGGTCTAGAGCCATCGTGTGATGTGTCTTTCTGGGAGGAACTTTGAACGGTTCTCGCTGACCATCGCACGGTGATTTCCTACGTTGTTAATCCAACGATCGAAACCCGGGAACTACGCTACTCAGGGGGACGCAACCAAGCGGTCTGGCACCACGCCATCCTCGCCCTCGTCCGGCGTATGAAGCCGGCGCGACGACGGCGATCAAACCCTCGCGTCATCAAACGCAAGGTCTCGAAGTGGCCCGCCAAGCGCTTCCACCACACGCACTGGCCACAACCCCTCCACGAGCCAGAAATCACCACTCAAACTCTTAACTGAACGATATTGCGGCTTAGTCCTGCTACGCCGCATGGCTGGACACCAAGCTGGCATAGACGACAACGTTGTCTGGATACGTACGAGTGGTTTCGTTGAACTCTCCACCGCAGGTGATCAGTCGCAGTCCCGCATGGTCAGTGTTGCCGTAGACGGTGAACTGCGGAAACTCATCTTTCGAATATTCTTCCACTCCGTCGACCACGAACACGGCCACTGTCGCATCGGCTCGAGTAACCAAAATCTCATCGCCGGGACGCATATCGCCAAGTCGGTAAAACACCGCGCGCCCCTGCACTCTGGAGTCGACGTGACCCAAGATGACGGAGGGTCCGATCGCGCCAGGGGTGGGCGAGCCGGTGTACCAGCCGGCAGGAGAGGCTTCGTCCAACGACGGCGTCTGCACCGTGCCGTCAGGATTCAGTCCCAATTGCATCAGGACGGAGTCCACTTCAATCGCGGGGATGTTGATTTGGGTGGGCTCGGAGGCGGTCAAGGTCGGGCCAACAACCTGGTCAACCCGCGGAGTCGGCGGCGCGGAGAGGGGCTCCCGTGAGGGCGTATCGGAGACNGGTCAACCCGCGGAGTCGGCGGCGCGGAGAGGGGCTCCCGTGAGGGCGTATCGGAGACGGGCTTCTGAGCGGGAGCCGCCACGGCGGCCGAGGCTGGTGGTCGTGGAGGAGGAGGGTTGCCCCACAGGGCGAAACCGGTCGCCGTACAGCCGACGGTGAAGAGCAGAACCGTCGCCGCGGTAGCCAGACGGCTACCGCGGCGACGGTTCCCAGCCGGGTTTATCACCGGCGATCAAACGATCTCAACCTCACGCGGCAAGGCGCCGACGAATCATCACCGCGCCACCTGCCGCGGTCAGGAACACGGCACCGAGGGCGAGAAGGCCAATGTCAGCACCGCTTGAGGTGCCGCCACCGCCGGTTTGCACGCCACCGTCAGGCATGTTCGCTTGCGACGCGCTCAGAGCGCCGCACAGAGCCGGCGACGTTGCTGCCAGGGGCAGACTCGGAACCAAGTCACTTTTTGCGTCCTGTGCCGCTTTCGTCAACGTGGCCGGGTCTAGACCGTGGACCACCACAACAGCCGTTCCTGCCTCTAGCGAGGCCGCGGTGGCGGCATCCAGAGTGAAGGTTCGGTTAAAGTCGTAGTTTGCACCCATCCCGGCAAGCGTTAGATCAGTTCCGGCCGCCGGACTCGTGTCGCCGCTGGTGGACAACGTTGTGCCAATCTCTCCGTAAGACGGCTGACCTTCGGTCGTGCTGATCACACCGTCTCCATTGGTGTCAGCTGCGGTGGTGGGACATTCCCCCTTCGCACCGATGTGGATGTGCTGTACGTGCGGGTACGGCTTACCGTCGAAGGTCTCGGCCAGACCTTTGACGGTCTGGGTGACTGTGGCCTGGTCGCCGGATACCTGGATGGAGAAGGTGCCGCTGCCGTTGCTGCCGTTGATCGAATCGAGCGTCCCCTGGTAGGACGCGTCACCAGTGGCTGCAAGGGCTGGGCCACCAGTCAAGACGGCCACGCCCAGAGCAAACGCGGGCACAAACAACACTGCTGTTTTCTTATTCATCAGAATCCTTCGCTAGGAGGTAGGTGCGAAAACAAACATGGAGAGAAAAACACGAGCATTATTCGGCCAATCCTTTGCGCAAACGACTTTTTTGTCAAGAGCTGCTGGGCGTTCGTGAGTCGACCCGCCTGTCTGCAAGCCCTGCGTGCACAGCAATCGGCGCGGCTTCCCAAAGCCATCAAGACGAAGAACACGACGACGACCATACTCAGCTACCTCACAAAGTCCGAGGTCGACGCGCTCTTGGCCGTGCCCGATCAGAACACGGTGACCGGGCGGCGAGATCACGTGATGATACTGGTCTTTTCGACCGGACTCCGCGTCAGAGAGCTGATCGGGTTGACCCAGCAAGATCTACAGCTCAGCACCCCTGTGCACCTGCTTTGTCACGGCAAAGGCCGCAAGGACCGCATCACGCCGCTCAACAAGGAGACCACGCGCGCCCTCCGAACGCTTCGCGCCGCGAGGCCCGACGCGCTTCCACGCGACCCCATATTCACAGCGCAAGGCAGCTCCAGAGCGCTCGGGCGCGATGCGATCGCGGCTCGACTTCGCCTCTACTGCGCCGCCGCAACCGCCACCAGCCCGAGCCTGAAGAACAAAACGATCACTCCACACACGCTGCGACACACGACAGCGATGAGGATGCTCGAAGCCGGCATCGACATCACCACAATCGCCCTTTGGCTTGGCCACGAATCCACTCAGGCCACCCAGGCCTACCTACACGCCGACCTCGGCATGAAAGAACGCGCCCTGGCATGAATCGCGCCCCTCGGAAGCACCAGCCACAGGTTCGTCCCCACCGGACCGCTGCTTGAATTCCTAGAAGCGCTCTAATCATGCCGACGTATGCGCCCCGGATATTCCTTTGATCAAGACTTTCCAGAAAACATCGGCATAACCCGAACGTCGAGATAATCGATGTAGTGCGTATCCGCTCAGCTCAGCCTCGCTTTGCTGCTGCCGGGCCTTCGGCCACGATCTCGGCCCTGGTGGACGGCGGATGGTGACTGCTGAGGCCGAGGAGGGTTTGAAACGCGGCCATCGGCGTGCGTCGTCGGTTGTATCGAAAGATGAACTCGTCCAGGTAGACCTGCAGATGCTCGGCGCTCACGCCGCGGTGCGTGCCGCGGAGCCAAGACTTGAAGTTCGAGATCGCCCGGTGCGCCCGCGGCAAGACCGGGTCGATATCGCCGTCACGCTTGGCTTTAGCCTGACTGCGCGGGCGGTGCACGTAGCCCTTGCTCGCCAGCTTCGCGTAGCCTTGCCAGCCGTCGGTATGTACGATCGCTCCGGCCGCCACGGTCCGTTCGATGAACCCAGACAACGTCGCCGCGGTCGCGTCGTCGATTAGCTCGATCCGTATGCGACCTGAACCGGTGCCTCTCACCTCTACCGCGATGATCCCGGTGGAGGCCTTCGCGATTGCGCTGCGCCCGCCGCTCCTGCCCTTCTCCACACCGCCGATCTCGAACTCATCAACCTCGACCTCACCGGAGAGCAAGCCCCGGTCAGGGGCGACCATTGCGCGGCGCAGCTTGTGCAGCATCGTCCACGCCGTGTCGTACCGACTCAACGCAAGTTGGCGTTGCAACTGTCTTGCCGACATCCCTGGAGTGCCGGTAGCCATCAAGTACGCCGCCCAGAACCACAACCGCAACGACAACCGGGTCTTGTGCATCACGGTCCCGGCCGTCACCGACACCTGATACCTGCACTCGACGCACTGCCACAGCCGTCGGGTGGCGATCGGATACGCGTCGCGGCCCCCGCAACGCGGGCACGTGAACCCCTCCGGCCATCGACTCTCAAAGAGATAGTCCAGGCACGCCTGCTCATCCACGAACCACTCCTGGAACGCCAGAATCGAACGCGGAAAATCAGGTTTGGGCACACCTCACTCTAGCTGAGCTAAGCGGATACGCACTATCGATGTTATGCAGACGTCTGCATAACATCTAGCTCATCAATTCCGACCTGAAAAGCAGCGCCCTGGCCCACCTGCCCTCGGGCGTGTTCGCGGCCAACGCGGCCTGGCTCGTCCTGGCCGTGATCGCCTTCAACCTCACCCGCGCCACCGCCACAACCGCCGGCACCGGCCTGGCCCGGGCAACGACCGCGACCATCCGCCGAAAACTCATCAACATCCCCCCGAGGATCGCCTCGTCAGCCCGGCGGATCACCCTGCACCTGCCCGAGAACTGGCCCTGGGAAACCGGTTGGACCCGCCTCTTCGACCACGCCTTCGCACCACCCAGCCCCGCGGCAGCTCAGTTCACGCCGACGCGATCATGGACCGCATCGTCCACAACACCATCTGGGTCGAGACCGGCGGCCACAACATGCGAGAGCACACCGCCGGCCAGGTCACGGCATAAAGCCTCGCGCGGTCGGGCGTCGCTGGCCCCCGACCGCGCGACAGCCTGGCACCACCAGGCAATACCCGCGACCCCCGAAGGCAATATTCAACGACCCCCGAACCCGCAAATACTCACGCGGCATCGTTCGGCCGAACTCGAGGCTGAATTGGTACACATGAGTGTCGGTCCAGCCGAAGACGACCTGGAGCACCTGATGCACCCGGTCGAGGGTCAGGTCCGACGGAAGGGTGAGGCGGCGCCAGAGCGGGGGTGTCGCGCCGACCAGATCGACCCGGATGCGAAACTGCGCCGGAGTCGCGGGTGATTCCAGCAACGGCAGCGGGCGCACGGTCTGCGCGCCGCTGCCAAACCCGCCGCCGAACGGGTTCGTCATGGCATCCATGACGAACGCCAGGATGGCGAACCGCTCGGCTCGGGTCTTGTTTCCTGTGCGGGAGCACGAATCAGGGCCAGGCTTCTTGCTCACAGCCTTCTTCTTCGTCATCTCACCGAGTCTAGAAGGCGAAGGGTTCGCGGCAGAGATAATTATCGCTCGGGCCTAATCGAGCTGTAGCGCCAGTCGGAGTGCCTCGTCGATCTCGTCCATCTCGGCCCGGCTGACGTGGCCCACGAGGTTGCCCAGGCGTTCCGGCGCGACCGCAGCGGTCTGTTCGACGAGCACCTGCGTGCGTTCGCTGCCGATCTTGATTGTCGGCCGAAAGCTCTGGGGCCGGGCCGAACGGGAGGTGGGCACAACCAGAACGGTAGAGAGGGAAAGGTCGTCCGATTGAACGATGATGGCGTAGCGGACACCGGCTAGTTCATGGCCAAGGACTCCTCGCGGCGCGGTCAAGCGGTGGATGTCACCACGCACGCAGGTCATCCATCTCTGCAAGGACGGCGCGACTCTCGGCACGGTCGGCGTCGTCCTCCAACAGAGCGGCCGACTCGTATCGCATCTTTTCGCGCCGACGCAGGCGAGCTGCATCGACCAGCGCCTGCCGGATGGCCGTCGACACAGTCGATCCGTCTGCCGTCAGCTCGTCCAAAGCCCGCTGCGCGCGTTCATCCGTTCGGAAATTGATCACCGCCATAACGACATCATAAGACAGTGTGTAAGACGAATCCACTACAAATAAAGACCCCTACCGCACCCGCCGCAACCGGATCGGACCCTTCGCCGTCGAGGGATCGACCACCGTCCCGCCCTGCGTGATCTGCAGTTCACCGCGGGCGACCAAGCGGCGTGCGGCTCGGCGGGCCGGCTCCATGAGGTCGCACCACCCCTCGCCGCCGACCACTTTCGCCGCCTCGGAGGGGCAGATCGTGGCATCCTGCGCCCGCGCACCGAGCAGGGTGGCGATGCTCTCTTCAAGCCGGAGGTCGGTCGCGCTCACTCCGCGCCCGCGGCACGCGGCCGAGCAGTACTTCACCGAATCCCAGTTGTCGGCCCACTTCGCGCGCCACTCGATGCGCCGCCCACAGGAGGCGCAGGTCTTGTCCGCCCGGCCACCGGCGGCGTCCGGGTCGGCGGGTTTGCGTTGACGGTGGGCCATGCCTTCTATCCTGCGGGATTGCGGGGTCGAGCGGGGTCGAGCGCGGTCCGGCGACCGCACGTGACGAATCCGGCGCGCATCCGTCATATTAATGACGGATGCCACAGCCCGCGACCGCCCGGACCGCCCCAACCCGCAGGGCGATAGGCTTCCCGCACATGAACCCGAAGGAAACCCCGTGACGAGCACCGACCCCGCGAGTGCCGAACGACGGCGCGCAGCTGCCGTAGCCAACCGTGGCCGCAACGTCGAGGTGGACGGGCAGCAGTTCACCGTGCACTCCATGGCGAGCGCGTCGCGTGCGCCGGAGTCGGAGCACGAGTCGGAGGCGGAGCCCGAGCCGCCGACCTACCTGCTGGTGCACGGCATTGGGGCGTCGCACCGCTACTACCGGCGGATCCAGCAGCGCCTGGCCCTCACCGGGCACACCCATTCGCTCGACCTTCCCGGATTCGGCGGCACCCGCAAGCCCGGACGACCGCTCGGGATCGAGGAATACGGCGCCCTGCTCGGCCGGCTGATGGATCAACTCGAGGTGCCGCGCGCGGTCGTGGTCGGCCATTCGATGGGCGCCCAATTCGCCACGGAGCTGGCCCGGCAACGCCCGGATGCCGTCCCCCGCCTGGTTCTGATCGGCGCCGTCACCGATCCCCGCCGGGCCACGGCCGTGCAACAGGCGATGGGCCTGACCCGCGATGTGGTCAAGGAGCCGCCGTCGGGCAACCTGATCGTCTTCCGCGATTACCTCGAGTGCGGCCCGCGTTGGTTCTCCACCGAGCTCGTCCCCATGCTCGACTACCGCACCGACCTGGCCCTCGGCGACGTGCGCTCCCCCACCCTCGTGATCCGGGGCGCCAACGATCCCGTCTCGGGCAGCGCCTGGTGTGCGGCGCTGGCCGCCGCCGCGCCGGACGGGCATTTCCGGGAAATCGCGGGCCACCGCCACCTGGTGCACCACAGCGCCGCCGCGCAGACCGCCGCCATCATCGTGGAACACGCCCAGCGGCATCCGTCGGTCACCGGGCCGGCCCCACACACCGCGCAATCCACACACACCCAGCAAGCCCCACGCACACAGCAATCCCCCGGCACCCGGCCCGCCCCATGATTCGCCGTCTGCTGATTCGCCCTCTGCGCGATGCCCGATGGTGGATGCTCGACTACGTCTACGCGGTGAAGAGGCAGACCCGCGCCGCCCTCTCCCGCGCCCAGCCGGCGGACTTCCGCTCCGGGGCCGGCGCGCCAATCGTGATCATCCCCGGGGTGTACGAATCCTGGGCATTCATGCGACCGCTGATCCGGATTCTGCACGACCACGGGTATCCGGTGCACGTGGTGGCGGCGCTGGGCCGCAACCGCCGTTCCCTGGCGGATGCCGCCGCGACCGTCGCCGCCTACCTCGAGCGGGAGAACCTGACCGGCGTCATCATCGTGGCGCACAGCAAGGGCGGCCTGATCGGCAAACAGCTGATGACGACCCACGACCCCGACGGCCGGGTGAGCGGCATGACCGCGATCAGTGTCCCCTTCGCCGGATCCCGCTATGCGCGCTACCTGGTCGTGCCGAGCATCCGTGCTTTCGCCCCCACCAACGCCGCCCTGCACGACCTCGGCCTGGACCACCGGGTCAACGACCGGATCGTGTCCATCTACGGAGAGTTCGACCCGCACATCCCCGAGGGCAGTGAACTCGTCGGTGCCCGCAACATCCGGCTGCGCGTCGGCGGGCACTTCCGCATCCTCGGCGACCCGAGGACCGTGCGGGCTGTGCTCGACGCGGTGACGGATGCCGCGAAGCCGGCGCTCTGACCCCGCGGGGTAGCTCGTCGGGCCGGCCTGGGCGCAACCGATCTCGCTCGGCGAACTCGGCCTAACTGAGGGAGAATGGAATCCTCATGAAGACTCTCCTCAATGTGATCTGGCTCGTGTTCTCGGGCTTCTGGCTGTTCCTCGGCTACATGCTGGCGGCCCTGATCATGTTCGTGCTCATCATCACCATCCCCTGGGGAATCGCGGCGGCGCGGATCGGTTTCTATGCGCTCTGGCCGTTCGGCAAGACCGTGGTCGACACACCGGGCGCGGGCGTCGGGTCGCTCCTCGGCAACGTCGTCTGGGTGGTGCTGGCCGGCTGGTGGATCGCCCTCGGGCACCTGATGTCGGGCATCGCGCTCTGCATCACGATCATCGGTATCCCGTTCGGGATCGCCAACTTCAAGCTGATCCCCGTGGCGCTGATGCCGCTCGGCAAGCAGATCGTCGACATTCCCTAAGCGGTCAATCGACGATCCGCTGGTCAGATGCTGACCGCGGGCTGAGGGGACCCGGCGCGCAGAATCGGCGCCGGAACCGAATTGTTGAGCGAATCCTGAACGATGGCGGCGCCGATCGGGCCGAGCAGCAGAAGCAGCCAGAACGCGCCGGCACGGCTGAATCCGGTGGTCTCCTGGACGCCCACGGCGAACTTCCACAGCCACCAGTAGCTAATGATGGGGAGAATGACCAGCCACGTCGTCGGGATCCTGCTGGGCGCGACGAGGTTGATCTCGTTCTTGGTCTTCGCGAACCAAACCAGTGCGTAGATGCCGAAGGTGACGAAGGGCAGGAGCAGCGGCGCTGCAGGACTACGACGTTTCATGTGATTCTGTTCCCCCTAAGATTGCACTGAGGTACCAGCGTGGCAGCCGTGCCCGCAGGCCCCCGGAAGTTCGCGCCCCCAGTTCGGGCCGGCCGCCGACAGTGACACTCAGCCCACGCGACGGGCTACTCGTACACGTCCCGGCGATGGCCGACGGTGACCACGACCACCACGAGGATGTCGTTGCGAATGGTGTAGATAATCCGATAGTTGCCCACCCGCACCCGATAGCCGTCCCGTCCCTGCAGCGCTCTAGCCCCGGGCGGGCGAGGGTATTCGCCCAGCAGGGCGATGGCGCCTTGTACCCGACCACGGTCCTGCGGATAAATGCGCCGCAAGGCTTTGACCGCTGCCGGGCGCAATTCGATCCGGTACTTGCTCACATCCAGCCGAGATCCGCTTTGACCTGCTCCCAGGGAATGTTGTCGCCCTCGTCGGCCATCGCCGCATCAAACGCCGCGACATCCTCAGCATCCTCAAGCGCTTCTAGCATTCGCGCGTACTGTTCGGGGCTCACGAGCACCGCAGCGACCTTTCCGCGACGCTCCAGGAAGACGGCCTCTGTGCTGGCCTGGGCGATCAACTCGGGTAGGCGCGCCCTGGCGTCGGTGACGCTCGACTTCGACATGCCCCAAATGTACATCAACGTGATCGCGATGTACATGTGCGCACCACTAGTTCGGGTTGTGCTGCCTGACCGACAGTGACCCGTGACCGGGCGCGACGACACATTTCGCGGCGTAGATCGGGACTCCGCCGTGCTCCGCTGTCTGGGTGAGGACGAGGACCGCCGCTGCCGGCTCGATGTTCAGCAGTTTCGCTCGCGTGGGGCCAGCGTCGGTCGCGACGATCTGGCACACGCCGTTCGTGAAGACGTGGCCGTTGGCCTGCATGGATGCAAGGAGCGTGCGTGGTTCGGCGCCGAGCTCCGAGAGTTCGGATGCGATTCGCTCGCTCACATCGGTGAGGTAGCGCCCCGCGGGGAGATGCTCTTGAACGGTGGCAACGGGAACGCCATCCTGCAGCAAGACGCTCTCGCGGATCCAGGCGTTGGCAGCCGGGTCGAGGGAGAGCCGGTGGGACACGAAGTCCGTCACCCCTTCCAATTCGAAGCGCACCGGCTGGACAGTCAACGTCATGTTCGGGTCGGCCAAGGCGATCTCAAATGGCCGCAGCTGCTCCAGGCCGCCGTGCGGGATGGAGTCCGTGACGAATCGCCCCACTCCGCGACGGGTGACCAGTAACCCGTCTTCTTCGAGGAGCATCAGCGCCTCGCGTACGGGTGTGCGGCTGACGCCGAGCATTGCCGAGAGCTCTGTCTCCCTCGGCAGCATTTCGCCCAGCCGGAACACGCCAGAGCGGATTCCATCCGCGAGCCGGGTGTAGACGGCGACTCGAATCGGCTGGCCGACGGTGAGGTGGAGCTGCTGGTGCAAGAACGGGTGCGGTTCCAAACGGGTCGTCACGAGACCTCCTTGTCAACGCCGAACGTACCACATTTGATATGTGACCTGAGAGGTATAACCTCATACTTGAGAGACGAAGGAGTCAACATGAGTTCAACCACAACGAGGGCCGGATCACCGTCAACGACGAAGGTTCTGTATCCCCCCACGCGCAGCACTCCGCACATCGATCCGAAGGGGGTGGACATCGCCGAGACGATCCTCCTTCCGGGGGACCCGCTGAGAGCGAAGTTCATCGCCGAGACATACTTCGACGACATCCGCTGCTTCAACGAGGTTCGCAACATGTTGGGTTTCACGGGCACTTACCGAGGGCGCCCCGTGTCCGTGATGGGCACGGGTATGGGCATCCCATCCATCTCGCTCTACAGCTACGAGCTGATCCACTTCTTCGGGGTCAAGAACCTGATCCGGGTGGGCAGCTGCGGCGCCATGCAGGAGAACATGGAGCTCTACGACGTGGTTATCGCCCAGGGCGCGTCAACCGACTCCAACTACCTGAACCAGTTCAACCTGCCCGGTGCATGGGCGCCGCTGTCGTCGTACCGGCTTCTCGAGCACGCCAAACGGATCGCCGACGAGCGCGGTCAACGCACCCACGTGGGCAATGTGCTCTCGTCCGACCTGTTCTACGGCGCCGATCCCGACGCCATGGGGAAGTGGATGAAGATGGGCATCCTGGCCGCCGAGATGGAGTCGGCAGGGCTGTTCGCCAACGCCGCGGCCGCGGGCGTCGATGCGCTTGGCATCTTCACTGTCAGCGACCACCTCGTCACCAACGCCAGGACCACCCCCGAGGAACGGCAGACCGCCTTCACCGGAATGATCGAGATCGCGCTGGAACTGATCTGATGAGCACCGCGACTCACTCCCCGCGTCCGACCCAGGTCTTCACACCGACCCGGGCCGTCCCCATCCTGCTGTTCCTCTTCGTGTTTTCCCTGGTGCTGGACAATGGCTTCAAGTTCATGTCGCCGGCACTGGCACAGAGTCTCAACCTGCCCGTCAACACCGTCAGCCTGCAAGCCACTCTGACCGGCATCCTGATCGGTATCGGTGCCGTGGTCTACGCCGCGCTGGCCGACTCGATCAGCATCCGGAAACTCATCATTTTCGCGATCCTCGTGATGACGATCGGGTCGATCGTCGGCTTCGTCTTCCAGACCAACTTCTGGCTGATCCTGGTCGGCCGGCTGATCCAGACCGCCGGCCTGGCGGCCGCCGAGACGCTCTACGTGATCTACGTCACCAAGCATTTTAGGGGCGACGAGCAGAAGAAATACCTGGGCTTCAGCACCGCAGCCTTCCAGCTGTCGCTCCTGATCGGCACCGTCGGCAGCGGCTTCATCGCCACCTACATCGGCTGGGCGGCCTTCTTCCTGGTCACCTTGCTTTCCCTGCTGACCATCCCGGTCGTGCTCCGTACGGTTGCCGCTGAGGCAACGAATGAGGGCCACGTGGACGTGTTCGGGCTTTTCCTGATCGCGGTGTTCGCCACCGGCATCATCCTGTTCATGCAGAACTTCAACTTGTTGTACCTGATGCCAGTCGTCGCGGGGCTGATTTTATTCATCTGGCACATCCGAACCCACGACAACGCCGTGATCACCATCGCGTTCTTCGCCAACGCCCAATACTCGCTGATGATCATCGTGGTGTTCGTCATCTACTCGGTCCAGCTGGGCTACACCTTCCTCTTCCCGTTCCTGGTATCCGACATCTACGGCTACAACCTCGGAGAGGTCTCCCTGCTGCTGATCCCCGGCTATATCGCCGCCGTGATAGTCGGCTCGGCCACCGGCAAAATCGCCCGGGTCCTCACATCCAAGCAGGCCATCACCACGGCGTTGATCGTGATCATCGCCTCGATGCTGATCCCGGCTCTGGTGGTGGACAAGTGGATCGGGATCTTCGTGATCTCGATGATCTTGTTCGGGATGGGCTTCGCGTTGATGTACGGCCCCCTCGTGTCGACCGCCATTGGGCGGGTGCCGGTCGAGAACTCCGGTATCGCCATCGGCTTCTACAACCTCACCATCAACATTGCCGTGCCGATCGGCATCGCCTACACCGCGGCCCTGATGAACCTGAAGCCCAACCTGCTCGGGGGCATCGCCGGCACCGATCAGGCGTCTTCTTACGCAACGGTGTTGTTGATTCTCGCGGCGGTCGCCGCCCTCGGCCTGGTGCTCTACCGCGTCTTCGTCGTTGTCCTGGAACGCCAGGGCGAACCCGAAACCGCACCCGCACCCGCACCCGCACCCGCACCCGTCACCAACTAAGGACACACCATGATTTCCGCCCCCACCATCCCCCTCAGCGCGGCCATCGTCGCCCAGCACATCGACCACACCCTCCTGAAGCCCGAGGCCACCGCAGCAGACGTGACCGCGCTCATCGCCGAGGCCGTCGAGCTCGGCACCTACTCGGTCTGTGTCTCCCCGTCGATGCTGCCGCTGCGCATCCCCGCCGGCGCGGACCTCAAGGTTGCGGTTGTCTGCGGGTTCCCCAGCGGCAAGCACCACAGCGCCATCAAGGCCGCCGAGGCCGCCCTTTCCATCGAGCAGGGCGCGGACGAGGTCGACATGGTCATCGACATCGGCGCCGTCAAGGCCGGCCGGTTCTCGGAGGTGCAGGCCGACATCGCGGCCGTGCGCGCGAGCGTTCCCGCACCGAAGGTGCTCAAGGTGATCATCGAATCCGCTGCGCTGACCGATGCCGAGATCGTCGGCGCGTGCCAGGCATCCGTCGCCGCGGGCGCCGACTTCGTGAAGACCTCCACCGGCTTCCACCCCGCCGGCGGCGCGACCGTGCACGCCGTTCGCCTGATGAAGCAGACTGTGGGCGACCGGGCCGAGGTGAAGGCGTCGGGCGGTGTGCACAGCTTCGAAGAGGCCGCGGCACTGATCGAGGCCGGCGCGACCCGTCTGGGTGTCTCCGGTAGCGCCGCGCTGCTCTCCGGCGCCACCCACGCCGAAAGCGCCGGGGGCTACTGACTGCCGGCCGGGCTCGCACCTTCCATCGTGTGCGAGCCTGGCCCGCGAGCTCCTACCGGCTGACCGAAACGTCGATCAGCACCTTCCCGACCACTCCGCTCTCGACCAGCGCATGGGCATCCGCCGTGTGCGCGAGGTCGGTGCGGTGCAGGGGCAGCCCCGACTCCTCCCCCACAGCAAGTGCGCCGTCGACGAGGGCCGCGTTGATGTCCTCGGCCGCCGCCCGAATCACGTCGGCACCCACCGTGTAGAGCAGCACGAACTGATAGCGCACGTTAAGGCTGAAGTGCTGGCGCACGTCGAGCGTCACCTGGTCGCCGCCGTTGTTGGCGTAGACCGCGATCGAACCACGATTACGGATGACGGCCAGGTCCAGCCACGAATTCTGGGCTGGCGCGACCTCCACGATCAGGTCCACCCCCTCCGGTGCGATCGCCCGGATCTGTTCGACGACGTCCGGGTCGGTGTAGGTGAGCACGTGTTGTGCACCTGCCGCCGTGGCGAGCGCCGCTTTCGCCGGCCCGCTCACGGTCGTGACAACGGATGCCCCCGCCCACCGGGCCAGCTGGATCGCCGCGTGCCCGACCGCACCCGCTCCGCCGGCCACGAGCACCACCTTGCCGGCCAGTGCGCCCGGGTGCAGCCGCCGCGGTCCGTCTTCGGCCACCGTCAGCGCGCGGTACGCGGTGATGGCCGGAACGCCGAGGCTCGCGCCCTGGTCAAAGCTCGCATTCGCCGGCAGCACGAAGACGCGCTCCGCGGGAAGCACCGCGTGCTCCTGGGCCGAGCCGCTGTTCGCGCGCTGGTAGGCGGCGAGCGCCAGCCACACCCGGTCGCCCACCGAGACGTGCTGCACGCCGGAGCCGACCGCCTCCACGATGCCAGCGCCATCCTGGCCGGGCACGACGTCGTCAAACGCGAGCGCCTGGCCCGGTGCCGAGCCGCGGCGCGACTTCCAGTCGGTGGGGTTCACGCCGCTGACCACGGTCCGCACCCGCACCTCGTCAGCTCCGGGTTCGGTCACCGGCCGATCAACGAGCTGGAGCACGGACGGGTCACCGGTCTGGCTGTACACAATGGACTTCATGTCAGGGGTAACACGAACAGCACCGCGATGTTTCCCAATCGGACGACTTCGCCTGGGAAATGGGCACCTACGCCACTGGCGCCTTAGTCGCAAAGTACTCATAGAGGCTCGACTCGATTGGGCTCGCCAGGCCAAGCGTCATGGAGACCACATCGTCCCCACTCTCGCCGGACATTTTCGTCTGGCGAGCATCCTGAGATTTGGCTGTGCCGAGATAGAAGAAGTCAGTTCCCTCTGCATCGTCTTTCTTCGCGAATACGTGAAGCGGGAGGCGATTCTCCACAATCGCCTTCACCTCGCCACTCGCGAGTGTTCGCCTGCTCCGCGTGTACCAGGTCAGGGTTGACGGGTTGAGGAACTCATCTTCATACTTCGTGCTCTCAGACACGTCTGACCCCTTGTGATAGGTCACAAAAATCGGGCAACTGTTCGAGAAGTAGTCGACTTTGTATCCGTAGATGGTGCTTTGCTGATTCGACTGCCAATTGAGCAAACGGCAGACGTCTTTGCGAGAGTAGCGTTGACCGATTTCAAGCTGCCCGCTCCACCTGTATCGGTGGCGCGCAAGATACAGTCCCGCGTCTACGACATCGCGAACGTGTATCTGGAAGAGCGCCCCTGCACCCCATGCCTCCGCGAATTTCTCGCTGAGGTAGTAGGCCCCATCGTGAAGAGAGACGATCGGGACGGCACCGAACTTCGTGGCTTCTGCTTCGGTGAAGAAAGTCAGGCTCAGTACGGCCAAGACGGAATTGAGAGTCGCCTGGTCGCTGGCCAGCCCGTTCCCGCCAAGCGCAGTTTGAAAGTGCTCAACCGTCACTCCGCCAGGATGCGACAGCAGCTTTTCGAGAAGAAGCAGCTCATGGGGCCGCTTTCCGTTGAGTAGCTCTCCGGAGAGGAACGTCAGAACCGCATCTTCGAAGGCGCCGGCCGATACATCCGTCGCACCGACCTTATTCAGGAATCTCCAATAGTTCTTCTGCTTAGTTGCAATGACCATCGGGTCGACGGTGTCGAAGCGGGCGAAGTCCATGAGTAGCGGCGATCGACCGAGGCGGTTCTTGAGGTCGACGAATGATTTTTTGAGGTTTGACATGCTGTCAAGAGTTGTAGTCGCCAGGGAAGCAAAAATCTTCTCTCTCGAAATCGCGTCAAAGTTCACGCTTGAGAGTCCAGCTATCGCTCCAGCTTCTTGCGCATCGATGATCTTCTTACGAATCGAATCCTTGTTTAGGGTGCTGTCACCGAAGAGCGCGATAGGGATCAGGTAGTTGTTGTCGTAGTTGCCAATGAAGTCGATCACCACGAGGTGGTCTTTGCCGGCGGCCTTGCGCAGTCCTCGCCCCAGCTGCTGAGTGAAAACGATGCTCGATAGCGTCTGTCGGAGCATGACCACCTGGTTGACAGACGGGATGTCGATACCCTCGTTGAAAATATCGACAGTCACGATGTAGTCGAGTTCACCCCGCTCCAGCATCTGCACAGCCAGCTCGCGCTCCTCGACCGAGTGTTTCCCGCTCAAAGCGCGAGTTCTTAGTTGCCGTCCATGGACAGCCCGATTGTTAAGAATTCCCGAGAGCTCAGCCGCTTCGGCATTCTTGCTGCAGAAGATCAACCCTTTGACCGGAACACCGGCGTGGCCATATTTTTCGATGGTCGACACGAGATGATCCACGCGTTCAGAAGCGACCAACCGGCTGAGGTCCGAGACCTGATCGATGACTTCGCCGGTCGACTTAATGTAGTCCGTGACGCCGTAGTAGTGGAACGGCGCCAACATGTCGGCCTCGAGCGCCTTCTGCAAACGAATCTCGTAAGGCACGTTGAAGTCGAACAACTCAAAGACGTTGAACTCATCCGTGCGCTCCGGAGTTGCTGTCATCCCGAGAAGGAATGCCGGCTCAAGGTGATCGATGAGCGTGCGGTAGCTCGCGGCGCCAGCTCGGTGGACTTCGTCGATAAGAACGTAGTCAAAGGCGTCAGGCTCAATCGCTCGAAGATTCTCTGGCCGAGAAAGCGACTGAATCGATGCGAACACATAGCGACGATCGAGCTCCTTCTTCGAACCAACAAACTTGCCGAAGTCGCTGTCCGGGGCACTGAGAACGCGCTTGAACTCATCAATCGCCCGGTCGAGAATCTGCTCTCGATGCACGACGAACAACATTCGTTCGGGCGCGTATGCCCGCACGTCGAGCGCGGAGAGGATTGTCTTTCCTGTCCCTGTCGCCGAAATTACAACGGCACGGCTCTCCCCGGCATCCCGCAACGTCTGAATCTCGGCGAGTGCTTCTACTTGCATTGAGTTTGGGAAGATCCTTCCCATTGGCAGCTCATCGCCGGGCAACTCGACCGATGTAGATCCCTGAAAGGCCTGGGGCTGTGGAGCCCACGTCAGTGCATATTCGTCAATCCATTTCCGCGTCAAGTTGGTCGACGCATCCATGTGTGCCTGCACGGCGCGCTTCAACTGCTGCACAATATCCCCATCAGGCAGGGCCGAAAAGCGCAGATTCCATTCCTGGTTCCTCAGCATCGCCGAGGCGGTCAAATTGGAGCTGCCAACGATCGCTGTGGTACTCGACTCCTGCTCGAATATGTACCCTTTTGCGTGGAACCCAGCAGCGGAGTCTGGATACACGTAGACATCTACGCCATCGAGGTTGAGGAGCTCACGGAACGCGGCAGGCGAGTTGAATCCGAGATAGGTCGATGTGATGATCGTGCCCATTCCTCGGTAGTCAAGGAGTGCCTGTTTGAGCAGGGCAATCGCGCTTGGCGTGATGAATGCGACCGAGAATACGAAGTTGCGCGATCGCTTGAGCTCGTCGAGGATCGCTTTCAGCATCGTCTGGCCGTTGGAATTAGATACAAGAGTGGGGTGGAAGACCTGGTCAGCCTTGACGTGTGAATTTAGGAATCCAAAAACGTTGTCGAGCGTTAGTTGACTGCGAATTTCACTCAAGCCAAGAAGTCCTTCATCACGCGCGCGACTGCGGGGATGTCGGCGGGGGCCCAATCAAGCTGATCCAGCTCGGCAGCTTGCACCCAACGAATCTCCGAGTGCTCCGTCAGGCGAGGTTCCTTGCCGATCAGCGAGCAGT
Source organism: Cryobacterium sp. TMT4-10 (assembly GCF_004403275.1). NCBI lineage: Bacteria > Bacillati > Actinomycetota > Actinomycetes > Micrococcales > Microbacteriaceae > Cryobacterium > Cryobacterium sp. TMT4-10. Next base: position 20,268 of record NZ_SOGU01000102.1, on the reverse strand, counting down.
AGTAGGTGGTGAGGATGACGATGCCAAAGTCGTACTCGTGCTCGGTGGTTTCGATATGTTTGCCAATTTCGGCAGAGCAGAGCAACTCTTCGTCGAGTTCGCGGAGCAATGCTTGCTGCGGTGACTCGTTTGACTCAATCTTGCCCCCGGGGAATTCCCACATGCCGGGCAGCGACATTGTCGAGCTCCGCTGTGCCGCGAGGATTGTCTCCCCTCTGGTGAGGACCGCGCCGACGACTTCGATTCTTTTCTTCAAGTGCCTACTCCGTTACTTGGCCGTCGATCCGTGTGGCCAGCTTATCTAGCAGCGGTGGGCGGCTCACATCAGGTGTGGGCGAGGCCCGCCGCTCAGAGCAAGGTCAGTCCGCTGTTTCGCTTCCAACACGCGCCCCGCATATCAACTGCTGGCTCCTCAGCGGTCACGGCCTTTGCGGGTCGCGCTCGGTGGTCAGGAACGACCCAGCAGGGAGCTCAACCCGGCTTCGCTCACAACGGGAATGCCATAGTCGCGAGCTGTGCGCGCCTTGCCCGACAAGGAGTCGGGGTCGGCCGCGACGACCAGGCGGGACTTCTTCGTCACGCCGGCTCCGGGAACAAATCCGTGCTGCGTAAGTTCGGCGTGCCAATCGGCACGCAACCGCAACATCTCACCGGTGAGAACGACGATGTCGCCCACGGTCAGCGCGAAGCGCTCCGACGAGGCGGCAGCCACCTTCGATGTCCTGGCAACCGGCGGCGCCACCAGCGCAGTCGCAACCGCCGCGGTCGGAAGCCCGAGCAGCTGCGCCACGGTGACGAGGTCGGCGATTTCGGCCTCGGTGAGAACCATGTCAACCCAGGCGATATGCACGAGGTCGTCGAAGTAACGTTCGTGCAGGGCCGCACAGGTGGCGCGGCCGATGCCGAGGTCTTCGGCGAGTTGCACGAGCGCCTGCGCCTCGTGGGTTGAGAGTTCGCGGTCGAGTAGGGCGAGGTCAAGGAGGGCCAGGTAATCCAACTGCTCAGCCGGGCCAGCGAACTCGGGGAGCTTCACCGTGATCCGGTCGAGCCATGATGCGGCCTTGACCGGTCCGGCGGGGGCAACATCGTCGCGGGAAACCCACTCTGACGCCTCTCCCAGAAAGGGTGGCCAAGGCACCGCGGCGGCGCCGGCCACGCTGCGAGCCCAGCCCGGGGCATCCGGGGCCTCGGCAATGTAGGCACCCAGCAGCCTTGCGGTCGCTACGGCATCGGCCAGGGCGCGATGCGCGTCCACGAGAGGGATGTCGTACGCGGCACAACAGTCGGAGAGCTTACGACCGGAGCCCGGGAGGAACTCGCGCGCCAGCTGCATGGTGCAGAGCGCCTCCAGCTTCAGCTCAGCTTCTTAGTCGAGCCGTTCCAGCTCCGCAAGCAGGAATCCAGTGTCAAACCGCGCATTGTGCGCTACCAGCACGCGCCCGGAGATGAGCTTGACGAGCTGGGGCGCGATCTGCTCGAAGGTCGGCGCCTGCATCACATCGGCCGCGCGAATGCGGTGGATGTCCTGCCTGCCAAGGTCGCGCCCGAGGTTGATCAGCGTGTCCCATCGGCCGGTGATACGGCCCGTTTCATCCACGTGAACGATTGCAACCCCGATGACCCGATGACTCGACTTCGCGAACAACCCGGTCGTTTCGAAGTCGATGACCGCATAGCCTTTGCCGCTGCCGGCCGTCACTTCGCTCGCATCCCTGTGCGCCGGGTGGCGGAGCCTGCCGGTCATCGGAGAGCTCCTGTCCCTATGATCCCGCCGTCTACCGCTGACACTCCAAGATAATCCGGGCTCATTCTTCAGTCCCCCAGCTGCTTGCCGATCATTTCTAATGCCAGCCTAGGTGCGCCGACATTGCTACGAACGCCTGTGATCGGCCCAGCTATCCCCAGTTGGGGGCACCGCGAATTGGAGACGAGACGGTCTCACCTAGGCTTCAGACATGACCCGACGGATGGCCGACCCAGCGTTTCGCGACGACCAGATGAGCCGAATCCACGAGCCACAGGTAAGCGCGATCAACGCGCTCTGCGATCGCCTCATGGAGGAACTGCCCGGCTACTCCGTTCCGTACATCGCACCCCACTACGGAGCCTCGACGGCCGTCATCCTCGCACTGTCTTCGAACCCCGGCCCGCAGGCCGGCGGAGCCACGGGCTCAGGCATGTTGTCACGAGAAAACAACGACGGCTCGGCCGCCCGCATGGGCGACATCTACGAGACCGTTGGCCTCACCGACGACCAGGTCGTGCCGTGGAACGCGTACCCGTGGCACGTGCACGAAACGCACCCGAACGGCCTGCCGAACCGTCTGATCGACGATGGGCTCGATGCACTCAAGCGCCTTCTCGACCTGCACCCCAACATCCAGTCCATCGTCGCCCATGGGGGCGACGCTCACCGGAGCGTTCGGCAGCTCGTGTCGAAAAAGCGATTCGGTGAGTACGCGGATGCCCGTGGGTTGAAGACCTGGAACACGCGCCACACCAGCAACCGGGCATTCATTCTGCGCGAGCCGGAAAAATCCATCGCTCTCGAGGGCGTGTGCGAGGTCTACCGCGAAGCGATGGTGCACGCCGGGCTCAAACCGATCACCGCTCTCAAGGTCGACCTGCCCGCTCCAATGACCGGGCCCGAGCTTCGAGCGGCCGCTCGGGACGAGTTGCTTCCTCTGCTACCGGGTGCGGTCGAGGCCGAGGCTCGGATCAGGGACTATGTCCACGCGCTGCCGCCGCAACGGAGTCAGCGATTGCTGGTTGAGCTTCTCTCTCGCGATCTGATTTCATAGGCCAATGAATGTCCCGTTTTCGTGACACCGCGGCATGTGAAGCTGGCCGGTCGCCACGCCGCGTAGCGGACGGCAGCCGTGCCTCGCGGCGATCTCGAGGGCTTCGTCAATGTCGTCGACTGAGAAAGTCGTCGACTGAGAAAGCGACGCGACGCATGCCAATCGCGAGTGGGGTTCGTCTCAATTGCATCGGGGGTGGATGTACTCGAAGAGTTCCGCTGGCGTTGACGCTCATCAGTTGATGATTTCCCCTCGCTCGGTCTCGCGGAGTGCTGTGAGGCGGTCCTTCCATGCCTGTAGCGCCTCGGGCGTCTGTCGCGTCCAGGCGGTGATTTCTCCGAGGACCCTGAGTGGGGCACTGCTCCGGTACGACCGGGTGGGGTTGCCGGGGAACTTCTTATCGGTCACATTCGGGTCATCCTCAAATGCCCCGGTCGGCTCGACGGCGTAGACGCGGGGGGCGCCGTCGCCCGCCGCGAGTTCGGCAGCAAGTCCAGCACCATTCGGAAGGGCGGTGAAGTAGACGTGATTCATTACGACTTCGGGACGATAGTTAGACCTGAAGCCCGCTCTCAGGAGGTCACCGTCCCGGAGATCGGCTTTTGTGCCGTGAAAGAACGGACCCTCGTCCAGCGGTTGAGTCACTGCAGCATCGTAAGCCGACGACATCCGTGCATGAAACTACCCCGTCACCACGGGCCGCCCGTCAGGATGGCGCCGAGCACGGACGGCAGCAGCTGCGACGCGCCGAAGGCGGTTGCGCACAGCGCAAGGGTGCCAACGAAGCTCCACACTCTCCGCCGCGTGCGCGCCGCGAGAACCTCGGCATCGAGCGAGGTGAAGCGCGCCAGCACGTTCTCTGTCGGCGGGAACACCGGGGCCGGCCACGTGGCCGGGTTGTCGATGATCGTGGCGAGCTCCGCCAGGTCACCGGCGTTGAGAATCACGGGACGCTTCAGGAGCCAGCGTCGCAGGGCGGCGTCGGTGGCGACTTTCACCTGTTCCGGATTCACCTTGACGGTCAACGACTTGGGGTTGACCAGGGCGAGCACGGGTTGCGCGGCCGGGAGCAGCGGCATCCGTTCTCTCAGCAGTTTCGTGACCCGCCGGCCTCGTATTCGGCGTTGCGGATGTAGGACTGCTTCTGGCCGGATACCATCAGACCTCGGCCGGCGACCCACACGGTTTTGCCCGCGTGGCGCTTCGTGTTGATGGTAAAGATGCCGCCAGGGCCGATGACGATGTGGTCGATGTCCGAGCCCTTCTTGCCGATGGGGAGGGCGTGGAAGGACGTCCACTGTGGGGGCAGGGTCGCGAGGATTTCGCCGACCACGTTCTCGCCCTTGGCGTCTAAATACCAGCTGACGCTGTCGGCGCGCAACGGAGAGTTGCCGCAGAACCGCGCGAAGGTGGTGCGTGGCGGCGTGCTGGCGTGCTGCCGCAGCAACTCCTCGCTCACCGCCTGTGCCGCGAACTCCCGGATTTCTTCGCCTGCGAGCCTGAGCCGAAGCCGGTCAGCCGTTCACCAGCGTCGTGAGGGGTCCCGAATCGACCTTGGTTTACCTGCGGAAGGTCGATTTGGGACCCCTCACAGGCGACGGTCACCATCAAGCCGGTTGGGCGTGCCGGTCACAGGCGGTCGTGGATGAAGGTTCCACCCACGACGGTTGCCATCACGGCGATGTCTGAGATCTCCTCCACCGGGCTCAACAGCGGGTTCCGGTCGAGGAACACGAAGTCGCCGAGCTTTCCGGGCCGGATGCTGCCGCGGAGCCCGGCCTCGCCGGTCGCCTCGGCGGACCCCAGGGTGTAGGCGCGAAGTGAGGCCTCCACGCTGATCCGTTCCCCGGGGCCGTAAACCTGGTCGCCGCCGTAGCGCCGTTCGACGAATGCCTGGATATTGGGCAGGACGGTCCCCGACGTCACGGGCCGATCGGAGCTGCCGGGGAGCGGTATGCCGGCTGCGATGAGCGATGCCGCCCGGTAGGACTGGTGTACGCGTTCCTCCCCGAGCGCCCGCGCCATTTCGGCGCCGAACGCGGGGACGAAACCGGGTTGGGGAACGACGACGGCGCCCACCGCCGCGAGGCGGGCGAGCTGGGCATCCGTGATGACGCCACCGTGCTCGATGCGGTTCGGGACGGAGCGTGGGCCGTAGGCCTCCCGCGCGAACTCGAACACCTCGAGGGCGAAGTCGATGGCTTCGTCACCGATGGCATGCGCGGCGATCGACCAGCCGGCGCGATATGCGGCGAGGATTCTCTGCCGCATCTCCTCGACATCCCCCTGGAAGTAGCCGTGGTTGTCCGACACGCCGGCGCAGTAGGCCTCGGACATGGCGGCGGTCAGGCCCAGCAACGAACCGTCGAGGAAGACCTTGGTCGGGCCGATCTTCAGAAAATCGTTGCCGAAGCCGGTGCGAACACCGAGATCGAGGCCCAGTGTCATGTTGTCGTCGCGGTGACCGCTCATCTCGTGCAGGGCATCCAGGGAGACCATCAGTTGCGCCCGCGCTCGAAGCACGCCCGTCTCGAGCGCCGTCTGGTAGGCGCCGAGTTCGAGGGGACTGTGCCCGATCCAGCCTCCGGCGATCCCGGCCTCCGTGAAGCTCGTGATGCCCTCCGTCGCATAGACCTGGGTTGCACGATCGATCGCGCCGACGATGCTGCCCTGGGAGTACGGGAGGAACAAGCGCTGCACGGCCTGCTGCGCGCGTTCCTCCAGCAAGCCGGTGAACCGACCCCGTTCGTCGCGGACCGCCACGGCGCCGGCCTCCTCGCGGTAATCGGCTGCGAGGAAACCGGCCAGGCCGAGCGCCGTGCTGTTGACGATGCAGGAGTGGCCGGAGTTGTGCCGAATGTAGATCGGGTTTCGCGGAGCTATGGCGTCGAGCATGTCGATGTCGGGGTAGCGTCCCCCGAACTTTTGGTGATTGAAGCCCGAGGCGACGACCCATGCGCCATCCGCACTCTCGCCGGCGCGACGCTGCAGCGCCGCGTAAACGTCGTCCATGCTGCTCTGGACGCTGAGGTCCACCTCGGTGAGCGACAACCCGAACCAGGTCGTGTGGCAATGCACGTCGTTGAACCCCGGCAGTACCGTCAGGCCGGCCGCGTCGACCTCCCGATCGGCGGTGGCCCCGTCGAGTTCCTCCCCCACTGCGACGATGCGGCCGGCTGACACTCCGACCGAGCGGGCGGCGGGCCGGTCCGCATCCATGGTCAGAATGGTGGCGTTGCGGATCAGAAGATCCAGCTTGCGTTCAGACACCGGCGACCTCGGCGACCTCGGGGACCTCGGGGACCTCGGCGGCTGTTTCGGGCACGAGGGCGACGAGGGTATCGGCGACCAGTCCCGGCCGAGGAGAGCCCTCGATCTCGACGACGTAGTTCACACCCGCCAGCACCAACCCCGATTTCGCGGACACCGAGGTCAGCGTGGCTCGCGCCCGAATGCGGGAGCCCACGGGCACAGGGGCGGGAAACCGCAACCGATCGATCCCATAGTTGATGATGTCGGACACGCCGTCGACTCGGTAGAGCTGACGGGCGAACATGCTCAGCAGCGAGACCGTGAAATAGCCGTGTGCGATCGTGACGCCGTAGCGAGAACCGCCCGCGAACGCGGGGTCGCAGTGGAGTGCCTGCCAGTCCTGGGTGACGTCGGCGAAGGCATCCACTGCCGGCTGTTCGACGGTCATCCACGGGCTGGGGCCGAGTTCTTCGCCCACCGACCCGATGAGGTCGTGGGTGGAGGAGAACACGCGCAGCGGTGCCGAGTCAGCCATGCGGGCCCCCGGCGACGTACAGGACCTGGCCCGAGACGAAACCGGAGCCCTCCCCGGCGAAGAACGCGACGGCGTCGGCCACGTCTTCGGGCGAGCCCACGCGCCGCACCGCCGTGGCCACCGCCGCGCTGGCCTGCAGCTCTTCGAAGGACACACCGATTCGTTCGGCCGTAGTGCGGGTCATGTCGGTGGCGATGAATCCGGGAGCCACGGCGTTGACCGTGACCCCGAACGGGCCCAGTTCCCAGGCCAAGGTCTTCGTGAAACCCTGGATGCCGGCCTTGGCTGCGGCGTAGTTCGCCTGGCCTCGGTTGCCCAGGGCGGAGGTGCTGGACAGGTTGACGATGCGCCCCCACTTGGCTGTGACCATGTGCTTCTGCACGGCTCGGGACATCAGGAACGCTCCGCGCAGATGCACGTTGAGCACCAGATCCCAGTCGTCGGCGCTCATCTTGAACAACATGTTGTCGCGCAGGACCCCGGCGTTGTTGACGAGGATCTGTGGTTCACCCAGGCGCGCGACGACATCCGCCACCGCCTGGTCGACTGAAGCCTCGTCGGCCACGTCGACGGCGACGGCAATCGCGTTGGCGCCCGCGCCGACCAGCTCGCGCACGGTGGATTCCGCGGCCGCCAGGTTGCGGTCGAGTACGGCCACGGCGTTGCCCTCCCGGGCCAAGCGCGCCGCGATCGCGGCCCCGATTCCCTGCGCTCCCCCGGTCACTATGGCCACGTGTCGTTCATTCTTCATGATCGTTCATCCCATCTTTTTGAGCGGTCATTACCGTTTACCTGAGCCACCGTTTACCGGAGCCTCTCGAGGGCCAGGGCCATGCCCTGGCCTCCGGCCACACACATGGCCTCCAGCCCGAACTGGCGATCGTGCACCCGCAGTGAGTGCACCAGCGTCGTTGCGATGCGTGCGCCCGTCATGCCGTAGGGATGCCCCAGGGCCAGGCTTCCGCCGTTGACGTTCACCCGGCCGGGATCGATGCCGAGATCTCGGACATTCGAAAGCACCTGCACGGCAAAGGCCTCGTTGATCTCGACTTCGTCGAAATCGGCGACGGACATCCCGAGTCGCTGAAGCAATGTGCGGATCGCCGACACCGGCCCGGTGCCCATGATCTCCGGCGAGGTGGCGGAGACACTCGTGCCGAGGATGCGCGCGAGCGGCTGGATGCCCAGTTGCTGCGCGCGTCGGTCCGACATGATGACGAGTGCCGCCGCCCCGTCGTTGAGAGGGCAGCTGTTGCCAGCGGTCACGGTTCCCCCGGGGCGGAATGCCGGCTGCAGGGCCCCGAGCCCGTCCAGGGTCGTCCCGGGCCGGGGGCTGTCGTCGGCCGAGATGACCTTCCCATCGGCTCGACGGTACGGGGTCACTTCCTCGGCCCAGAAGCCCCTCGCGTCGGCGGCCGCCGCGAGGGTTTGGCTCCGCAGCGCGAACTGGTCCTGGTCGTGCCGGCTGATCCCGGAGAGGGAGGCGACGTTCTCGGCAGTCTGACCCATCTGGATGTACACGTCGGGGAGTTGCCAGTCGAGCCGTGGATCCGTCCAGGGTTCGGCGGTCTCGGCCCGGTGTCTCGACCTCGCCGCCGCCTCCTCGAAGCGAGGGCTCCGCGAGCCGGGGAGGTTGTCGACGTCGGTCAGCGCGAAGCTCGAGATGGATTCCACTCCGGCGGCAATGAAAACGTCACCCTCACCAGACCTGATGGCGTGGGCGGCCGACCGGATGGACTGCAGCGACGAGGCACAGAACCGCGACACCGTCAGCCCGGGAACCGTGTCCCAGCCCAGTTGCACGGCGATGACCCTCGCCAGGTTGCTGCCCTGAAGGCCACCGGGTACACCGCAGCCCAGGATGATGTCCTCGACCTCCCGTGGATCGAGTGGCGGCACGGCCGCGACGGCGGCCTGGATGGCGGCGACGGCGAGGTCTTCCGGTCGTTCAGTGGCGAAGCTTCCCTTGAAGGCCCGCCCGATCGGTGTGCGCGCGGTGGCGACGATGACTGCTTCAGGCATGGGTGCCCTCCCGCCTCGGGGAGAAGCTATTTGACGGCGCGGTTGGCCTTGCCGTCGGGAACCCGGATGGCCCAGATCTCTTCAACCAGCGAGTGGATGTCGAGGTGATTCTCCGGTTCGGTCCAGGTCGGCCGGCCGTCGCAGCCGCGGAGGAGCGCCGCGGCGAGTTCCACGTGGATGTCGGCGATTTCGTCGGGCGAGTGTCGGCCGTCCACGGAGTACCAGCGCGCGACGCCGGAACACATTTCGAGAAGCGCGATTCGTGCCGCGCTTTGATCGGGGACGGTGAAGAATCCGGCTGCGACACCCTCGGCGATGGCATCAGCCCAGAATTTCTCGTAGGAGTCGCGCTGCTGAATGATGAGCATGCGATCGTCCGGCTCGAGAGCGCTGACCTGGTTGTCGACCACATTGGAGGCGTCGCGCCGGAGCGCGTGGGTGATGACGTGCATCCGCACCAGGCCGGCGAGTCGGATGCGCACGTCGTCTGATTGGGATTCGATGACGCGAGCAGCCAGGAGCAGGCGATCGAGGGCGTCCTGCATGATTTGAAAGAGCAGACGCTCCTTGGTTCCCATGTAGTGATAGAGAGTGGCGCTCGACAAATTTGCGCCTGCGGCCAGATCACGGATGCCGGTGCCGTGGAAACCGCGAACGGCGAACAGGTGCACCGCCGACTCGAGCAGTCGCTGGTGGGTGTCGTTGATTGCGGGGCTGTCCACCGATCGAACGAGGGGCTCTCGACCGAGGGGTTCGACTGAGCTGGACACGGAGACTCCTCTATTTTCGAACTGCACAGGCGGCCGCTCGGATGATCGTATCCTGCGGTGCCCGATGTCTGTCCTGATTGCGCCCCACGGATGCGGGCTGCTTCTTCATTCATGCCAGCGCCCCTCCTTCGAGTCCCAGGCGCCGCGGAGCGATCCGGCCTGGGTCAGCTCGTGTTTCGCGACTCGTTCCGAGACGGTGCGCGGCAGTTCACGCTCGACCCGCCAGTATCTCGGAACCTTGAAGTAGGCGAGTTCGGTCGCGCAGCTCGCGGACACGCTGTCGATCAGGTCCACCGCGGAAGGGGCCGGGGCTGAAGGCACGAGGTAGGCCAGCACCTCCTCGCCTCGGAGCTCGTCGGGCACGGCGACGACGGCCGCCAGCTCCACACCGGGGTGGAGGACGAGGACCTCCTCGACCTCGATCGCGGAGATGTTCTCGCCGCTTCGCCGGATCATGTCCTTCGTGCGGCCGCGGTAGTAGAGGCGTCCGAGCTCGTCTCGCTCGGCGAGGTCGCCGGTGTGGAACCAACCGCCGCGGAAGGCCCGCTCGGTCGCCTCGGCATCCTCGAAGTAGCCGGTCATCAGCCCCGCTCCGCGCAACAGGAGCTGCCCGGTTTGGCCTACCGCGCAGGGGGCCCCCGAGTCGTCGACGACGAGGGCCTCACGATGGGATCGAGGCCGCCCGAGGCATCCGGAACCCAGCAACTCGTCGTGTTCGTCGACGTCGACGAACAGGTCGGCGCCGGTTTCGGTCATCCCGAACGCTTCGTACCACGGGGCGCCCCAGCGCTCTTCGAGGGCCCGGTGAATAGAGGCCGGGATGGCAGAGGCCTGCACCGCGCGAACGCGGTTGTTCCGGTCCTCGTCGCTCGGCGGCATCTTCAGCAGCAGCGTGGGCATGAGGCCGAGGCAGTAAAAGTAGGTGACCTGGAACTCTCGCACGCTCTGCCAGAAGGTGCTCGGGTGGAACCGGTCCAGAATGACCAGCTCGACCCCGGCGAGAAGTGCGCTCGCGACGTTCCACTGCGGATCGATGTAGTGGAACGGCTGCACGGTGAGCATCACGTCGGCATCCGTCAGGTGCGGGAAGTCGTGTTGGAGCGTCCAGGCGATCGACAGCCAGTACTCGTGCGGGAGAACACACCCCTTCGGCTTGCCCGTCGTGCCTGAGGTGAACTGGATGTTCGACGTGTCCCCAGGTTTCGCCTGGTCGAGTGGAGCCGCGGGCTCCCGCGGCGAGTCCCCTGATCTCCAACCGAGCAGAAGTCCCTCGAGCGAGAAGACTTTCTCGAGCAACGGGCACCGTTCCGCTACCTGCCCGGCCAGGGACAGGAACTCCTCCACCGTCAGGAAAGCCGTCGCCCCGGCGAGGGACGCGACGTGCGTGGCGTCGGTAAGACGGTAGTTCGTGTTCATCGGCACAACGATGGCGCCCAATCGCGCGAGAGCGAGCCAGGCCGCGGGGAACTCCAGTGTGTTCTTCGCCATCAGCACCACACGGTCCCCGGCGCCGATCCCGACCGCCGAGAGCTCACCGGCAAGGTATCGGGTGACGGCCTCGACCTCGGTGAAGGACAAGGTCTCGCCGGTGGCCCCGAACCGCCACGCGGTCCGATCGGCCCACCGCTCGGCCGCCCGGGTGATCAGGTCGCCGAGGTTGCCGACTCCGTCGATGTGAGCGTCCGCACACACGCCCTGACTGCCGGCCGCCCGAACGAGGTCGTCGCCTGAGTCGATCACTGACCGCTGCCCGCCGGCCTCGACCCCGTGGTGGCGAACTGGTCGCGGGCATCCGCGGCGTCTGCGGAGTCACCGGTCAAGAGGGCGTTCTGGATTTCGAGTTTCATCGCCGTTTCGACCTGCGGGCGAACGGCGCTCTCGAACGCTTCCTTCGCGAGCGAGAGGGCGCGGTGGGGCAGCGCCAGAAGACGTCGGGCAAGTTCTTCCGCAACGCGCAGGTGGTCACCGGGCGCTGTCACTCGGTTGATCAGGCCGAGCGACTTCGCCTTCTCGGCACCGAACGTCTCACCGAGCAGGATCAGTTCCTTGGCCATCGGCAGCCCGACGGCCTGAGGGAGAAGGTAGGAGATCCCCCCGGTGACGGACAGGCCCACCGAGACCTCCGGGAATCCAAACTGCGTCCCCGCATCCGCGACGATGAAGTCACAACTCAGGGCGAATTCCATTCCCGCGCCCAGGGCGTAGCCATGGACGGCCGCGATGGACACGGTGGCCGAGTCGCGCAGCAGTCGAGTGATGCCCTGCAGCGCGTGAAGGTGCTCGAGGGCTTCCGGCGAATCCGGGGGAAGCGTCTCTGCCTTGAGGTCATGCCCCGCGCAGAACGCCCGCCCGTCGCCGGAGATCACGGTGACCAGAGCGTGTTGCGCTGCCGCCTGGTCCAATGCGCGCTTGAGATCAGCAACGAGCTGGGGTGAAGCCGCGTTGAGCCGCTCCGGCCGGTGCAGTCGAATAAAGGCGATCTGGTCCGCCATTTCGAATGTCGCGAAATGCGTGGGTACGTCAGTGCCGGTCACGTGTTCATCCTTTGTCACGTCGTGTGTGTGAGTTGTCCGATGGTCTTGCTGCAACGGCTCAGCCATCGGCCTGCAACTTGCTGAGAAAGCTTCTGGCTCGGTCTGATGCCGGTGCGTCCAGAACGATCTCCGGCGGCCCTTCTTCGGCGATGGCCCCATCTGCCAGGAGCACGACATGGTCGGCAACCTGCCGGGCGAATCTCATCTCGTGTGTGACCACGACCATGGTCATGCCTTCGTCAGCGAGTTCGCGCATAACTTGCAGCACCTCACCGACCAGCTCGGGGTCCAGGGCCGAAGTCGGCTCGTCGAACAGCATGAGCTTCGGCGTCATCGCCAACGCACGCGCGATGGCGACGCGCTGCTGCTGACCGCCCGAGAGGGCGCTCGGGTAGCTGTTCGCCTTCTCACCGAGACCCACCCGGAACAGCAGCTTCGCGGCTCGATCATGCGCCTCGCTCTTAGACCGCTTGCCCACAACGACCTGCGCCATCGTGATGTTCTCCAACGCCGTGAGGTGCGGAAAGAGGTTGAACGATTGGAAGACCATGCCGACGTGCTCACGCATGTGGTTCAGGGAACGCTCCCGGTATTCGAGACGTACTCCGTCGATTTCGACGGTGCCCGACGTCAGGCGTTCCAGGCCGTTGATACACCTGAGCAGGGTGCTCTTGCCCGCGCCGGATGGGCCGATCAGCACGGCCACCTCGCCCGCCCGCACTTCGAGATCGACGTTATTGAGGACGACGTTGTCCCCGAACTTCTTTGTGGCTCCGGTGATCCGAACCCGTGGCTGACCATCAATTTGAGTCATTGTTCTAACCTCGCTTCTGGAAGTAGCGTTCGACCTTGCCGGCGAAGAATGTCATCGCGCCAACCATTGCCAGGTAATAGAGGCTGACGATCGCGTAGTAGGTGAGTGGCTGGAACGTTGCCGCGGACAAGCGCTGCGCGGTCATGAAGAGTTCATCAACGGTGATGAAGGATGCGACGGCGCTGTCCTTGAGGGACACGATCGCCTGGTTCACCAGCGCCGGGACAACGACGCGGAGAGCCTGCGGTGCGACCACCCTGCTCATGGTGGCCACCCTGCTCATGCCTAGTGAACGAGATGCCTCGACCTGGCCGTTGTGAACGGAGTTGATGCCCGAGCGGAAGATCTCAGCGACGTAGGCGGAGCTGTGCACGCTCAGCCCGATTGCCGCGGCCGTGAAGGCATCCACTTTGAAAACGGAGACGATGCCGAAGTAGATGACGAAGAGCAAGGCGATGAGGGGTATCCCTCGGACGACGGCCAGATATCCGGTCGCGAACCGTGAGAATGCCGGGATGCTGCTCATCTTCATGGCCACGATGATTGCGCCGAGGATGACCGAAAAAACGAGCGTGAGTGCGGTGAGGCCAATCGTCACCGACAGGCCCTTGAGCAATGCTGGCGAACTGGCAATCAGGGCGTTCAGGAATTCCAATGGGTCTGCTTTCGTTCGGTGCGAGAGAAGAAACTGGGTTGCTGCCCGGTGGAGGGCAGCAACCCCACTTCTGCTAGCTGATGTCGGTCGCGAACCACTTCATGCTGATTTTTTTGTAGGTGCCGTCGTCGTGCATCGTCTTGAGCGCAGCGTTGATCGCGCTGAGGAGCTTGGGGTTGTCCTTGCTCACCGGGATCGAGGCGACGTCGGGGAAGAGGACGTCGCCCACAGCCTCGGCCTTGAGTCCGGCAGACTTGGCGAGGAACCGGCCCATGAAGCCCTGAGTGATGACAGCGTCAACACGGCCGGCCTCGAGGTCCCTGAGCGCATCGATGTCGGCCTGGTAGGTCTTGACCTCACCGACGCCGTCGAGGCCGTGAGCGAACTCTTCAAACGTCGTGCCCAGGGCCACTCCCACCTTGGCATCCTTGAGGCCGGTCACATCCTTGATCGAGGACCCCTTGGCCACGAAGAGCTGGGCGCCGGTGGAGTAGTACGGGTCAGAGAAGTCCACCTCCTTCTTGCGCTCATCCGTGCTCGCCATTGAGCCGATGATGGCGTCGTAGCGGTTGCCGACCAGGCCGGCGATGAGGGTGTTGAATGCGCCCGTGACGGGTGCTGCCTCGAGGCCGAGCTCTTTGGCCACCGCGGTGCACACGTCGACGTCAAAGCCGACGAGCTTGTTGGACTCATCGTAGAAATTGAAAGGGCGGTATTCGCCACTCATTGCGCAGGTCAGTTTTCCTGAAGCGACGACACTGACGGATTTGGGCTTGTCGGCGGCCGAGGCCGCGTCCGCGCCCGCGCCCGCGGCGGTTGGAGCGCAAGCGCTCAGGGAGACGAGCAGAGTGGCGGCCATCGTCGCGCCGAGGATGCGGCGGTGCATCGCGGAGAGTTGGTGTCGCTTGGTCATGGGGTCACTACTTTCTGTCCAGGTGCAGGGGGAATAGAGAGGAAAGCCGTGCAAGGGTCTAGAACGTATTCCTCGATCGATCGATCGATCGAATCAAGGGTTGATTTACCATATAGTCGAAATACGGTTCCGGCAAGACAAATTTTTCCGGGCCCCGAACCGGAGGAGTGCCATGACTTATGAAAACCGTTTCGACCTGTCGCTACGCTGGGCCGACATGGACGTTTACCGCCACGTGAACAATGTCGAGTTCTTCCGCCTCCTCGAAGAAGCCCGCGCTCGACTCTTCCTCCGGTCGGATGACGCATCCGAGATACTGGCCGGCGGCATCGTCGTAGCGAGTCAGCGCCTCGACTACCTGCGCCCGCTCCCTTATCGCACCGACCCCGTCACAGTCGGCCTGACCATAGCCGCGATAGGGCGGTCTTCCTTCACCCTGGACTGCCGGGTCTTCGACTCAGGTGAAGGCGCGGAGGATCGCGTGTACGCAGCCGGCTCGGTGGTGATGGTTGCCTTTGATGAGCAGGCGGAGCGGCCGCGTGCCCTGCAACCCACGGAGCGCTCCTGGCTGGAGCGTCGGAGTCAGACTGCCTGACCCAGGACCCGTTCGACACTCGCGGCCGGAGCGAGTCGCCGGCCGGTCCGGCTGTCAGGAAGAGGCCCTCGATCTGCGGCGGCGATCGCCAGGGCCATCAAGGACCTCGCTGCATATTGGGCCGCCGGAAGTCGGCAACGGCGCCGCAGCCATGGCGGACGCCAGGGCGGTGCGGTTTTCAGCCTGACGGGTCCCAAATCGACTTTCAATCGCCTCGGGAAGGTCGATTTAGGACCCCTCACGGCGGGCTGAACGGATGCCTACCGGCCCGGCCCACGGCATCCGTCGCTACACAGAGGCGAGGGCTTCCTCCAGCTCTGCCGGAGCAGGGAGTCGCACGATGACGGGGGTTGCGTTGCCCAGGTTGTCCGAGACGGGGCAGCGAAGTCCGGCCAGGCGGAGTACCTCGTCGAGTTCGGCGGTGCTGGCGTCTGAATCGAAGTCGGCGGTGAGCTCGATGCCCTGGAATCCCGCCCGGTTTTCGGTGGGCAGCGCCATCAGCCGCGAGGGGTCCAGCTCGCCCTTGACCGTGAGCCGCAACGACCGCACATCAACGCCCTGCTCTTTGGCGACGAGATGGATGACGACGTTCATGCAGCCGGCGAGGGAGGCTAGGGCGTATTCGACCGGATTGGGCCCGGCGTCCTCACCTCCGAACATGGCGGGCTCGTCGATGATGAACGAGAAATCCCGCACCGAAACTGCGAGCTTGGTCGGCGATTCCGAAGTTCCCGTGACGGTGACCTTGAGTGGCTTGACGGACATGTGTTCTCTCCTCTGAGAAATGCACTGCCGCCCTCAGCGAGAACGCCAGCGCCCTTTCAGGCTACGCCCATGCAACACGGAGAAACGACGATTGGAGGCGCCCGACCGGGCAGTCACCGGCCCCGCTCAGCCGCCTTCTGCACAGGAGCCCCCTGCTCAGCCGTGCGAACCAATTCGACGGAGATTTTGGGCCGATGTGCTCTGACAGCCAAAAAATAGCTGCTTCAGGCACATTCTCGCGAGAATCTCCGTCGAATTCGTTAGGGGGCTGGGGCGGGAGCTACCCCGCGCACCACACCCCGGACTGCATGGTCGCCGTGACGCGCAGCCCGGCGTCGAGCACGATCAGGTCGGCGCGGTTGCCGGCGGCGAGGCGTCCTCGGTCGTGGAGGCCGACCATGTCGGCCGGGTTCTGGGTGGCCGCCTGCACCGCCAGGTGCAGCGGCACGCCGGCGATGTGCACGGCGTAGCGAACCGCTGCGCTCAGGGTGAGCACTCTGCCGGCGATCGTGCCGTCGGTCAGACGCGCCTCGCCGTCGGCGACGTGAACGTCGAGACCGCCGAGCTTGTAGTCGCCGTCGTGCGCGACGGTTGTACCGGCTGCGGCCATGGCATCCGTCACGAAGACGGGCCGCGAGGGGCTCTCGATGATGAAGCGCACCACGGCGGGGTGCAGGTGCACGCCATCGGCGATCAGCTCGGCGAAGACGTTCGGGCCTTTCAGCAGGGCGGCCAGGGCCGGACTCCCGGTGGTGCATCGGGCGCATGGCGTTGAAGACGTGCGTGCCGGCCGTAGCCCCGGCGGCGATGGCCTGCCGGGTCAGGTCGTACGTCGCATCCGTGTGCCCGATCGCAGCCACGGCCCCGGTGCTGACACTCCTCGGCCGCAGCGAAGAACCCGGCTACCTCGAGAACTACGGCCCGGTCGACCCCGACACCGCCCGCGACCTCGCCTCGCGAGCGCCGAGCTTCACCCGCATCCTGATCCATCCAGAGACCGGCATCTTGCTCTCGGTCGGCCGGGGTGAGGGTGGGCGGGGTCATGAGGTGACTTTAGCGAACGGCCGGGCCGGGCATCCGTCTCGCGGTGCGCGGATTTGTCGCCCGGGTCCGGTGTTGGGGATAGCGCCTGGTCAGAAAGGGGCGTCGTCGGGCAGCGGTGGCCGGGCGAGCCTGAAAGGCCGGGGCGAGCCGGGACCGATCTGGGCTCTGACCTCGGCGGCAACGGGAGCGCCAACCTGACCACCACCCGCGGCGCCAACCGGAGCGCCAACTTGAGCAGCAGTCTGGGCGCCAACGGGGGCACCAACCTGGGCGGCAGCGGAGGGCGCACCCGGTGGGGCGATCCAGGTGGCCGGTTGAGTCTCGAAGTCGCGCCCGGTGGGTGAATTCCAGATGAGGATGCCGCCCGGCTTCTGCTTCACCGTCCACGACGTCTCGGTTTTCAGGGTCTGGCTCGACCGCCAGAGGTGCGCGAGGTTATCGTCGGCGGTTTGGCCGAGGTCTTGCCACTCCCGGCTGTGGTCCAGGTCGGCGCCGCGCGCGGGCTGGTTGCAGCCGGGGAAGCGGCAGGTTTCGTCTCGGAGGCGGAGGAAGCGTCGCATCCGTTTGGGTACCTTGTAGCTGTGCCGGCCGACCGAGAGCACGATGCCGGTCTCTGGATGGATCAGGATGCGGGTGAAGCTGGGCGCTCGCGAGGCGAGGTCGCGGGCGGTGTCGGGGTCGATCGGCCCGTAGTTCTCGAGGTAGCCGGGTTCTTCGCTGCGGCCGAGGAGTGTCAGCACCGGGACCGTGATCTGGACGGTGGCTCGGATGCCCGCCGCGAGTCCGGCCGGGGTGACCCCGTCGATCAGCAGGTCACTGAGCACGTCCGTGCGCAGTTGGGTCAGAGAGCGCTTCTCCTCCGGCCCCTGCAGGCTGCGGGCGGTGTCGTTCGCCCGGTTGAAGATGGCATGCACGGTCTCGGTGCTCGTGGTCAGGCTCAGCGTCGCCATCCCGTCGGTCTCGGCCTGCAGCCAGGACGTGCGTTCCGAGAAGGATTTCTCCTTGCGGGCGGCGATCGATTCGGGGTGCAGGCGTTCCCGGAGCATCCGTGCCTGGTGTTTGAGTTTGGCCGCCGTCAGGGTGCGCGCGGCGGGGAGCAGCGACTGCTCGAAGGCCGGCAACGCGTCGGCGGGCACCGAGCAGGCCTGGCCGATCACGGCCTGGGCGTGCTGGTAGCTGATCTCACCGGCGTGCAGCGCGGCGAGGGTGCCGGGGAGATCTTCGACCAGGGCCCGTGACTCGGCGATCAGGTTCTCGGCGGTGGGTTCGGGGATGCGCAGGGTGCACGCCAGTTCGCTCGAGAATTCGCGGTGGGCGATCTCGTGCGGGTCCCACCGGGAGTTTGCCCTGCGTGGAGTGTTGGCGGCGTTCGCCTCGCTGAACCGGCGCGCCTCGTCAATCATGTCTGCCCTCTTCGCGGCGTCCCGCGCGAGACTCCGGTGCACGGCGGCGATCGCGTCGAATCGCGTGCCGAGCTGCGCCTGAGAGATGCTCACCGAAGAGGTCATGCCCATCACATTAGGGGACACCACTGACACCCGGTCGTGGTCCAAAATAGGTGCGAATAGGCTGGTCAAATTTACATTGTGGAGGGATGGCGGGGAAGGGGGGAACACAAGGCCGGCCCGTAACGACCAGCCCACCGCGGCATCGCCAAGGTGAGAGACTTGAACATCGACGGGCCCAGGCTGGCAAAGCCAAAGCAAGCGTAGCGACGTGCGCCCAGGGCGCACGGCCGGGAAAAGCTCAACGTGCGCGTCGCTCCCGGATGACCGCGAAGAACCGCAGTAGCCTTCCCGCATGAAAGCGAGCGATTCTCAGCAGTCCGTGACCGCTAAGGGGGTCAGAGGCGTCCTGGCTAGCCCGCCCTGGTTGGTGCGCGATGTCGTGGTCGCCCTCGTCGTCGGGATAGCAGCCGGCGTCATCTCCGGGCTCCTTACGACCGAGGCGCAGCGGGACATTGATGACCAGCGTTCGGATCGCGAGCGTGCAGCCGCTGAGACGCTGGCGGGTCAGTCCTACCGGCTGGAGAACCTTCGATTCGTGCGAGACCGGTCCTCAGACGACGCTCGCGGACGCCCGTACAACGGTTTAGACCTGCAGGGAATGGAATTGAGCGGGCTCTCCCTGACGGGCGCGGACTTCAGAAACGCGAATCTCAATGCAGCGGCCTTTCGCGATTCGGACCTCCGCGGAGCCGACTTCGCGTACAGCGACATCGGTGGCACGGACTTTTTCGGTGCGAAACTAACGGGCGCCGCATTCGTTCGCACAGAGTTTGCCCGTAAGCACGGGCCTGCCTTGACTTTCTTCGCCGCCACGCTGGTCCACGCCAAGTTGATGGAGATGAAAATCGTCGACGTAGACCATGCAGATCTCACTGAGGCGATGCTTTACGGCTCGGACCTCACTGAGGCCAGCTTCATCGACACGAATCTCACGGGAGTTTGCTACGACGTGGGTACGACGTGGCCGAAAGACTTCAATCCACCGCCGACGGGTGACCCCAAGGCCTGCGGTCGGGGCCATGTGACCGATTTCTTCGCGGCTCGGGGTACTGCGATTCCTGATGAGTACCTTGGGCCGGGCAGCGATTTCGACACGGAATAGGCAGCGAGCGGATGCCACGCCGCGCCTTGAGGGGTCCCAAATCGACCTTCAATCGCCCCGGGAAGGTCGATTCGGGACCCCTCACGGATTCGGCCGAGTGTCAGCCGCGGACGCCGGCGCGAACCGTCAAGGCTGCCCGTTCAGGGATCCGGCGACGGCTCCCGCTCCGGGAAACGGCAGCGTCGTCGGCGGCGTCGGAAGCGTTCGAAGCGGCGTCGTCGGCGTCGGCAGCGGCGGCGGAACCAGCTCGCGCAGGAAGGTGACGTTGGGATTGGCGTTCGGCAGGGCATCCGTCACCTCGCGCAGCGCCTGCTCGATCGGCACGCCCCGGTGCCTCGCCGCGTAGAGCGCCCCGACCGTGGGCGTGCGGCTGATCGCCTGCACACAGTGCACGAATACGGTGCGACCCTCCGCCCGCAGCGCCGCGATCGCGTCGACCGTGTCCTCGAGCACGAAGGTGAGGTTGGGGTTGGCCCGCGGATCGACCTCGTCGACCAGCCAGACCGCGACCCGATTCTCGGCACGGATGCGATCAGGCACCTGGCTGCGCCCGACCCGGCAGAGCGACACGACGGCGTCGATCTCGGCCGGGAGGTCGTCGAGGATACCGACTGCGCCGAGCCAGACACCGTCGTCGTGCGGGTGCCGCACCAGGGTGGAGATGTCGCCGGAGGTGGCGTAGGCGAGGTGGTCGGCGGTGGGCCAGGTGGTCGCGACGCGGTCCTTGCGCGCGCGACGGTCGAGCACGGCCGGGTCTCGGCGCTCGGGGGCACCGGCTTCGCGCCGGTCGGGGGTGGCCGGGTCGCGGCGCTCGGGCAGGTCACCGTTGCGGCGTGATCGTCCGCCGTCGGCGCGCGCGGCCAGCACGCCCTGCCGCACCAGCTCGTCGGAGCGCAGCCCGTTCGGCCAGCCGTGCACGATCCGGCGCCACGCGGCCGGCACCGCGGATGCCCCGTAG
>NZ_SOGU01000061.1:0-24889 GCF_004403275.1 Cryobacterium sp. TMT4-10 | reverse complement strand
CGAAACCCCGCGCCTGGCGGACGCGCCCGCCGCATCGGAATCGGACCAACCAAACTCGTACGTACCGAGCCCCGCAAGTTCGGGGCGGTCAAGCAGGACATCAGCCATGTTTACCTCTTCTTCCATCCACGACAACCCGGATATTAGTCCGGTCAT
Organism: Cryobacterium sp. TMT4-10; assembly: GCF_004403275.1. NCBI lineage: Bacteria > Bacillati > Actinomycetota > Actinomycetes > Micrococcales > Microbacteriaceae > Cryobacterium > Cryobacterium sp. TMT4-10. The sequence continues at coordinate 24,733 of NZ_SOGU01000061.1, read as the reverse complement.
CCCCGGCGGGTCTCGATCAGGAGAACCGCGGGAACGGGTTGTGAGGACGGCTACTTTGCGCGCCTTTACACGTTCAAGGATCACGCCGTGCTGCATCGCGGTCATCTGGACAGCGCGCATAAAAAATCGTTGAACACCCCACCCTAGGCTCTTGGTTTTCATCTGGCTAGAGGCCGGCGGGGTTTCGCAGCAGCCCCGGAGGAGCGGATGCCCAGGCCGGTCCCCGAGGGCACGGTGGACACATCCTCCCCGCACGGAAGGGCCTTAGAGTGTCTGAATACTCGTGCCCACGACGTCGCTTCCACCGAGCGGGCCGGGCGCGAACATCCGACGTGAAAGTCCGAGGAACCCATGACCGACACCATTGCTCCCGCCAACCCCGCGCACGGAGTCGGCCTGACCGAGGCGGCCGCGCAGAAGGTGCGCAGCCTGCTCCGTCAGGAGGGGCGCGACGACCTGCGACTGCGCGTCGCCGTGCAGCCCGGCGGCTGTTCCGGCCTGATCTACCAGCTCTACTTCGACGAGCGCATCCTCGAGGGTGACGCGCGCGTCGACTTCGACGGCGTCGAGGTCGTCCTCGACAAGATGAGCGTGCCCTATCTCGAGGGCGCGTCCATCGACTTCGAGGACACCATCGCGAAGCAGGGCTTCACCATCGACAACCCGAACGCCGGCGGCAGCTGCGCCTGCGGAGACTCCTTCAGCTAGCGGACACTCCGGCGGCACGGGATCGGATCGGCGCGGCCTCGCATCCGTTCGCCGTCGGGTTCAGCCACCGCCCACATGGATGCCCGGCCGGCGCGCCGGATCGGTCTCGCTCTTGCGCAGGATCTCGCGCACCACGGGGGCGGTGTCGCCCTGGCCCAGCAACAGATAACGCAGGAGGTGCCCGATCGGGTTACCCTCTGACCATTCGAAGTAAGCCTGCGGGCGCACCTCGGTCGCATCCCGGAGGGCCAGCAGGATGGCCGCGATGGCGTTCGGCGCCGCCGGGCTCTCGGCGCGGAGAATGCGGTACCCGTCGACTTCGACGCCTCGGACGCGCAGCGTTTCGCTGAAGCTCGACGGATCGACCACGGTGATCTCCAGGAACAGGAGGTCGGCCGCGCCGGGAACGGGGTTCATGCCTCGCTGTTCCCGTTCCTTGTCGGCGTACTCCGCCCGGTCCCCGGTGGCCCGTTTGTTCGCGATCAGGTTGAGAGCCCCGTCGAAGACGATCGAGTCCCGCACGAAGCGACGGGCGGCCTCATCGAACTCGACCCGTTCCACCCGCAGCTCCGTCGTGCGCGACACCCGGGAGATCAGGGACACGGTGACGATTCCGAGGATGAAGAAGATTGAGATGGTGATCCCGTCGGGTTTCTCGATGATGTTGTCGACGAGCGCGTAGACCAGAACCAGGGTCAGGATGCCGAAGGCGATGCCGGCCCTCCGTTGCTTGTGGGTCACCGCCGAGATGGTGACCGCCACGGCCCCGGACACCATCATCGCCAGGATCCCGGTGGCGTACGCTCCGGCCTGGGCGTTGACGTCGGCGTTGAACCCGATCGTGATCAGCACGCTGACGGCCGTGTAGACCAGCACGACCGGTCGAACGGCGCGGCTCCACTCGGGGGCCATCCCGTAGGCCGGGAGGTAGCGGGGCACGATGTTGATCAGGCCCGCCATCGCCGATGCGCCGGCGAACCACAGGATCAGGATGCTGCTCACGTCGTAGACCGTGCCGAACCCGTTCCCGACGAGTTCGTGCGCCAGGTAGGCCAGCGCGCGACCGTTGGCATCGCCTCCCGGCTGGAACGCGTCGGCGGGGATCAGGACCGTCGTGACCAGGCTGCTGGCCAGCAGGTAGACGCTCATGATGACGGCCGCGGCGGTCAGTAGTTTGCGGGTGTTGCGGATGCGCGACGCGAGCCGTTCCTGGGTGGTCTGACCGCTCGCGGCGACCAGCGGCATCATGCTGACGCCGGTTTCGAAGCCGGAGAGGCCCAGGACAAGGAGCGGGAAGGCGATGATCGCCGGGCCGAGGATGTTGCCGAAGCCCAGGCCGCCCGAGGTCACGGCGTCGGTCCACGCCGTGAGCGTGCCCGGGTCGGTGACGATGCCGTACAGGCCGACGGCGATCACGATCCCGTTGAGGAGCAGGAAGATCACGACCAGGGGCACGGCGACCGCGACGGCCTCGCGGAAGCCCAGCAGGAACACCCCGCCGAGCACCAGGAGCAGCGTCACCGTGATCGGCACGGCCTGCCCCTCGAGGAAGGCCGGCGCGTAGGGATTCTCCAGCAGGTGCACCGTGGCATCCGCGGAGGAGAGGGTGATGGTGATGATCCAGCTCGTGGCGACGAAGCCGAGCAGCACCAGAACGAAGACCTTGCCCCGCCAGAACGGGAGGAGGCGCTCCAGCATCGCCACCGAGCCCTGCCCGTGCGGGCTCTCCTTGGCCACCCGGCGGTACATCGGCAGCATGCCGAGCAGGGTCAGGGCCACGATCAGGAGGGTGGCCAGCGGCGACAGGGCCCCCGCCGCCAGAACGGCGATGCCCGGCAGGTATGACAGGGTCGAGAAATAGTCGACGCCGGTCAGGCACATCACCTTCCACCAGGAGTGCGTCGACTCGGTGCTCTCCGCGGCCTCCGGCCCCACCGGCTGCACCTGGTTCTGCATCAACCAGCGAGCCAGGGGGCTCGGCGGCCCCCCGGGGAGGAGCGGCCGGGGAACGCTCTCGGGAATCTCCGGAACCTCAATTGCAGTCATCAGTGTCCTTTGCACACGCGTCGTGTCCGCCGATGGTCAGGTCGTGAGACCGCGCCGGCACAACCACCATTCTCGACCCCGTCGCGCCCGTTTCAACCCGGCGCGCCCTAATTGAGCTCGTCGGGCTGGGCAAGCGGCCCCGGCCGCGTCAGCGTGCGCCGACGACCATCCACCGGGAGGCCCGGGCGCGCAGCCCCAGGGTCACCGCGCGGGCGCCGAGGTACCCGAACGCGAAGGCCGACATCAGCCAGGCCAGGCCCGCGGCCCCGGAGGGCGCCCAGAGCATGACCGCGACGGCCAGCGGTGCGAAGGCGGCCAGGTTGACCACGCCGGTCAGGGCCAGGTAGCGCGCGTCGCCCGCGCCGATCAGCACCCCGTCGAGCACGAAGACCACGCCGCCGAGCGGAACCGAGAGCCCGAGCACGATCAGCGTCGCCGGCAGCAGGCCGCTGACCTCGGTCGCGGTCGTGAACAGCCGGCCGAGCACCCCGCTCGCGGCGACCACGAGAAGGCCGAGGGCGGCTCCGCTGAGCACTCCCCACTCGAGGCAGCGCCGCAGCACCGCGCGTACGCCGGCCAGGTTGCCAGCGCCGAGGCCCTGGCCGACGAGCGCCTGGGCCGCGATCGCGAGGGCGTCGAGGGCGAAGGCGAGGGTGGCGAAGAGTGTCATGGCGATCTGGAAGGCCGCCAGTTCGGGGGACCCGAGGCTCGTGGCGACGTAGACCGCGAGGAGCATGGCTGCCCGCAGGCTGACCGTGCGCAGGAACAGCCAGCCGCCGGACGTCGCGCCGCGCAGCATCCCGGCCCGGTGCGGGCGCAGGGGCGCGCCCTCCCGGCGGGCATGGCGGCCGACGACGGCCAGGTAGACGGCCACCATCGCCCACTGGGCGACGACCGTGCCGAGGGCCGAACCGACGATGCCGAGGCCCAGCCCGTAGATGAACAGCGCATTCAGCAGGATGTTGGCCGAGAACCCGATCCCGGCCACCCACAGCGGGGTGCGCGTGTCCTGCAGCCCCCGGAGCAGCCCGGTCGCCGCGAAGACGAGCAGCATGGCCGGCAGGCCGAACATCGAGATGCCCAGGTAGCTCGCGGCCGCGGCGGTGACCGCGGCATCCGCCCCGAAGGCGCCGACGAGGAGGGGAGTGGCGAACCAGCCGACAATCGCGAGCACCACGCCGAGGCCGAGGGCCAGCCAGAGCCCGTCGATGCCGACGGCGACGGCCCGGCGCCGGTCACCGGCTCCCAGCCAGCGGGCCACGGCGGGCGTGGTGCTGTAGGCCAGGAACACCATCAGCCCGATGATCGTCTGCAGCACCGCACTGGCGAGGCCGAGGCCGGCCAGCGGCACGGTGCCGAGGTGGCCGACCATGGCGGAGTCCGCGAGCAGGAACAGCGGTTCGGCGATGAGCGCGCCGACGGCGGGGAGGGCGAGGCGCAGGATCTCGCGGTCGATGGGCTGCGGGCGGAGCATGGTGACGGTGATGCTCACGACTCTAGTTCAGCCGTTCGGGAGCGCCCGGCCTCTCGCCCGCCGGGGCGCCGCGGGCCCGGTCGTGAGGGTGCCGCGCGCCGGGCCAAGTGTGCCCGTTCCGGTCGAGAGTGGCCGGCATTGCGGGCACTCTCGACCGGAATGGGAACAAGGGGCGGTGGGGGAGTCGGTTCCGGGCGCCGTGGGGCGCAGCTTGGGCAGCATGAGCGCCGTCATCGAGACCCGAGATCTGCAGAAGCGATTCGGCCGGGTGCGGGCCCTCGACGGCCTCGACCTGTCGGTCCCGGCCGGCGAGGTGCACGGCTTCCTGGGGCCGAACGGGGCCGGCAAGTCCACCACGATTCGCGTGCTGCTCGGCCTCTACCGCGCGAGCGGCGGCACCGCGACGGTGTTCGGCGGCAACCCCTGGACGGATGCCGTGGCCCTCCACCGCCGCATCGCCTACGTCCCGGGCGACGTGAGCCTGTGGCCCAATCTCTCCGGCGGCGAGGCGATCGACCTGCTCGGACGACTCCGCGGCGCTGACCCCGCCGCGAACCGGGACCGTCGCCGGCACCTCCTCGAGGTCTTCGAACTCGACCCGACGAAGAAGGGACGTGCCTATTCGAAGGGCAACCGACAGAAGGTCGCGTTCGTCGCCGCCCTCGCGACGGCGGCCGACCTGTACATCCTGGACGAGCCGACCTCCGGCCTCGACCCGCTGATGGAGGCCGTCTTCCGCCGTGAGATCCGGGCCGCGGTATCCGACGGCGCCACCGAACTGCTCTCGAGCCACATCCTCTCCGAGGTGGAACACCTCTGCGACCGGGTGAGCATAATCCGGGCCGGCAAGACCGTCGAGACCGGCACGCTGGCCGACCTCCGCCACCTCACCGGCACCGAGATCGCCTTCGCGAGCACGGGTCTGACGGATGCCGACCTGGCCGGCTGGCCCAGCGCATCCCGGCTGCCCGCGATCTGGTCAGCTCGAACGGGCAGGTGGCCTTTACCGCCGACAACGACGCCCTGCCCGAGGTGCTGCCGGTGCTCGCGCAGCTGCGGGTGCAGGGCCTGACGATCGCTCCGCCGTCGCTCGAAGACCTCTTTCTGCGCCACTACCGCGACGAGATACCGGGTCGGCCGGCCGCCGGAGCGTCCCGATGAGCACTCTCGGGCCTCTGCTGCGGCTCCGCCGCGACCGGTTGCAGGTGCCCGTCTGGATCGCCTCATTCGGCGCCCTGGCCTTCTTCAGCGGCGTCGCGGTGGCGGGCAACTTCGGCGCCCTGGCCGAGCGCGAGGCCCTCGTGCGCATCGCCGTGCTCACCCCCACCATCCTGATGTTCCGCGGCGCGCCCCAGGGCGCCGCGGTGGATGCGCTCGTCTTCTTCCTGACCTTCGCCACTATCGCCCTGATGGCCGCCTTCATGAGCGCCTTCCTCGCCGTGCGGCACTCGCGCGCCGAGGAGGCGTCCGGGCGGGCCGAACTGGTCGGTGCGACGCCGGCCGGCCGGCTGATCCCGCTGGTCGCCACGATGGTGCACGGCGTCGGGACGGCCCTCGCGGCCGGCGCCGCGGTGGCCCTGGGCCTGCTGGCAGCCGGGTTCGAGGCGGCCGGTTCGACCCTTTTCGGGCTGGCCGTGGCCGGCACTTCCGTCGTCTTCCTCGGCGTCGGCCTGGTCTGCGCCCAGATCATGCGCACCTCCCGGGGCGCGAACGGGCTCGCGTCGGCGCTGATCGGCGTCGCCTACGTGCTGCGCGCCGCGGGGGATGCCGGGGGCGCGCCCTCCGCCGACGGCCTCCGCATCACCAGCGCGTGGCCGAGCCGGCTCTCGCCCATCGGCTGGGGCCAGCAGACCCAGGCGTACACGACCAACAACCCCACGCCCCTGCTGCTCGACCTGGCGTTCGCGGCGCTGCTCCTCGGCGTCGCCCTGGTGCTGCAGGCGGTGCGTGACCTGGACTCCAGCCTGATCGCGGAACGACCCGGGCGCGAGCATGCCCGGCGCACCCTGCGGGGCTCGTTCGGCCTGGCCTGGCGACTGCAGTATCCGGCGATCCTCGGCTGGTCGATCGCCGGTCTGTTCCTCGGCGTGGTGGCCGGCACCCTCGGCGAGACGGTCGTCGACCTGGTGCGGGGGAACGCCGCGTTCGAGGGGATCCTCGCCGGGATGGCGGGAGGCGACCGCGGATCGATCATCGACGTGTTCACCGCGGCCCTGTTCGGCCTGATCGGCATTCTTGCGGCGGCGGCCGCGATGCAGGCGATGATCCGGATGCGCCAGGAAGAGGCCGACGGTTCGGCGGAACTGCTGCTCTCCGCGCCGTTGAACCGCGTGCGCTGGCTGCTCGACTACATCCTCCTCGGCGGCCTGGCCCTGACGCTGGTGCTCGCGACGGCGGTCGTCGGCGCCGTCCTCGGGCTGGCCCAGACGACGGCTGCCCAGGCGGGCGACCGGATTCGGAGCGTCGCCGAGTCCGGGCTCGCCCAGGTTCCGGCGGCCCTGCTCATCCTGCTCGCCGGGGCCCTGTTCTTCGCGTACCTGCCGCGCGCCAGCATCGGGATCGGCTGGGCCCTGCTGCTGGTCGCCGTGCTGATCGGCCAGTTCGGCGACCTCCTCGACCTGCCGGACTGGCTGCAGGCCCTCTCGCCGTTCAGCCACACGCCGGTCGTCGTCGGAACCGGAGCCGACTGGAGCGAGGGCTGGTGGATGGTGGGCATCGCGCTGTGCCTCGGCGCCGCGGCGGTCATCGGCGTGCGTCGGCGCGACCTGGCCCTGTGAGCCCGAACCCCGCGACCATCAGGCGAGAGCGCATAGGGTGGGAGGCATGACTGACCTGGTGACCGCGTCCGGAATCGACATCGACGAACTCGACCCCGCCCTCCGGCCGCAGGACGACCTCTTCCGCCATGTGAACGGCAAGTGGATCGCCCGCGCCGAGATCCCGGCCGACAAGGCCCGCTGGGGGTCCTTCTACCTGCTCGCCGAGGAGTCGGAGAAGGCCGTCAGGGTGATCATCCTGGACGCCCAGTCCGCGGTGCCCGGCACCGAGGAGCGCAAGCTCGGCGACCTCTACGCGAGCTTCATGGATGAGGAGCGCGTCGAGCGGCTCGGCGCGACCCCCCTCGCGGCCGACCTCGCCACCATTGACGGCATCACCTCCATCCACGCGCTGCTCGGCACCCTCGGCCGCTTCGAGCGCGCCGGCGTGTCCGGCGCCTTCCAGCTGCACGTGGACAACGACCCCGGCGACCCCGAGCGGTACCTGGTCTTCGTCGAGCAGGCCGGGCTCGGCCTGCCGGACGAGTCCTACTACCGCGATGAGAAGTCCGCCGCCATCCGCGAGGCCTATCAGGCGTTCCTGGCCCGGATGCTGGGCCTCGCCGGCCTCGCGGACGCCGCCGGCCGGGCCGAACGCGTCTTCGCCCTCGAAACAGAACTCGCCACCCACCACTGGGACAAGGTTCGTTGCCGCGACAGCGAGAAGACCTACAACCTCAAGACCTGGGGCCAGGTGACCGCTCTCGCTGCCGGCGCCGACCTGCAGCTCTGGCTGGAGGGGCTCGACGCCCCCGCCAACGCCTTCGACGAGGTCGTCGTGCGCCAGCCCAGCTTCGTGACCGGGCTCGCCGAGATGCTGACCGAAGACCGGATCGAGGCCTGGCAGGACTGGCTGCGGTGGCAGGTCATCCGTTCGAGCGCCGCTTTCCTCTCCAGCGACTTCGTCGAGGCCAGTTTCGACTTCTACGGCCGCACCCTGACCGGAACCCCGCAGCTGCGGGACCGGTGGAAGCGCGGCGTCTCCCTGGTCGAGGGAGCACTCGGCGAGGCGGTCGGCCGCATCTACGTGGAGCGTCACTTCAAGCCCAGCGCCAAGGCGAGCATGGACGTTCTCGTCGCCAACCTGGTCGAGGCGTACCGGCAGAGCATCATCCAGCTCGACTGGATGACCGAGGAGACCCGCACCCGGGCCCTCGAGAAGCTGGAGCTGTTCACTCCGAAGATCGGCTACCCGGTCAAGTGGCGGGACTATTCGAGCCTGCCCGTCTCCGCCGACGACCTGCTCGCCAACGTTCACGCCACGAACGAGTTCGAGTTCCAGCGGGAACTCGGCAAGATCGGCAACCCGCTCGACCGGGACGAGTGGTTCATGACCCCGCAGACCATCAACGCGTACTACAACCCGGGGTTCAACGAGATCGTCTTCCCGGCCGCGATCCTGCAGCCCCCCTTCTTCGACGACGCGCGCGACGCCGCGGCCAACTACGGTGCCATCGGCGCCGTGATCGGCCACGAGATCGGCCACGGCTTCGACGACCAGGGCTCGAAGTACGACGGCACCGGGCTCCTCATCGACTGGTGGACCGAGGATGACCGCATCGCCTTCGAGCAGCGCACCAGCTCCCTGATCGAGCAGTTCAACGAGCTCGCGCCCCGGCAGGTGCCCGACCACCACGTCAACGGTGCGCTCACCGTCGGCGAGAACATCGGCGACCTCGGCGGACTATCGATCGCCTGGAAGGCCTATCTCCTCTCACTGGACGGCCAGGAGCCGCCCGTGATCGACGGGTTCACCGGCGCGCAGCGGTTCTTCCTCTCCTGGGCGCAGGCCTGGCAGCTGAAGATGCGCGACGAGGAGGCCATCCGCCTCCTGTCGATCGATCCGCACTCGCCCAATGAATTCCGCTGCAACCAGATCGTGCGCAACATCGAAGCGTTCTACACGGCCTTCGACGTCACGCCGGAAGACGAGTTGTGGCTGGCCCCGGAAAAGCGCGTCACGATCTGGTGACCGCCCAGGACTCAGAGCGACGGTCTCGTCACTCGTCCGCGCGCCGCGGGCGGCACGGCGGCACGGAGTCCGCGGGGAACTTCGGCCGCGGATTCCAGGCGCTTGGGGAGCTCGCCGTCGACGGGGTGCAGGTCTCGGCCCGGGCCACAGACCTGGTCACCGGCCGGGTGCTCTTCTCCGTCGACGACCACGTCGTCATGCCCACAGCGGGCATCGGCACCGTGCTCCTCCTGATCGAGGTGGCGGCCCGGCTCCGGGACGCCGACTTCGGCGCGTACACGATCCTCGATCGCACCGTCGCCGACTCGGCCGGCGGATCCGGCCTCTGGCAGCACCTCCAGGCGCCGTCGCTGCCCGTCGCCGACCTGGCGGCCCTGATCGGCGCGGCCAACGACAACCTGGCCACGAACGTGCTCATCCGTGCGGTCGGGCTGGACGCCGTTCGCGCCCGCACCGAACAGCTCGGCCTCGGCCGAACGGCCCTGCTCGATCTCGTGCGCGATCGCCGCGGTCCCGACGACGCGCCCCAGCTGTCGGTCGCCAGTGCCAAGGAGCTGACCTGGCTGTTCACGGCGCTCGCCCGGGGCGAGGTCGTCGACGCCGAGGCGAGTGAACGCGTGATCGGCTGGCTGTCGCTGGGCGCCGACCTGTCCATGGTGGCCAGCGCCTTCGGCTTCGACCCGCTCGCCCACCGGGAAAAAGACCACGGCCTGCTGCTGGTCAACAAGACCGGCACGGATGTCGGCGTCCGCAGCGAGGTCGGCATCCTGCGTGGCCCCCGCGCGGGCGTGACCTACGCGGTGTCGATGTCCTTCGCCGACACCCGCCTGTCTTCCCGCCTCGCCGTGCTGGACGGCATGCGCGCCGTCGGCCTCGACCTGCTGGAATACGTGCACTGACCTGCCGCGACGCTGCCCAGCGAGACGCTGACACAGCGCTGCCCCGCGAAGGGATCCTTCGCGGGGCAGCGGGCCGGTCGACAGCAGGTGTCAGCAGCAGGTGGTCACAAGTAGGTGCTCAGCAGCAGCGACCCTGCGGGTTGATGTCCTGCCGGTCGGTCTGGTCCCGCCAGAATTCGCGTTCCGTCATCATCCGCGGGGAGTCGCAGGCTGCGGCATCCGTGGCATGAAGCGACTCGTGGTGGGCCTTGTACTTGTCCCAGGCGTCTTCACCCATGACCCCTTTCACGAACCAGGCGACGTTCCTGGCGCCGGTGCGAACCGTGGCGAGGAGACTCATCGGCGGGTCGTCCTCTCCGGGGTGCCGACCTTGGCAACCTTGGCCTGCGCGGTCTGCGCGTCCCAGAGCGACGACAGGGCCTTCTCGGCCGGGGTCGCGCCGAAGCCCGACGGGGCGAACATCTGCGACGGCACCGCGTCATCTTCATTGGTGCCGAAGTCGCGGGTCTTGTAGGACTTCCATGTGGCCTGCACGGCGGTGATCATCACGATGATGGCCAGCACCACGAACAGGATCGAGAGGATGCCCTGAACCATCGTGTTGCGCACGACGGCTTCCATCGCCTCGACGGTCTTCGCCGTGCCGAAGGTCGTGAGCCCGTCATCGAGCGCCTTGGAGAAGGCGCGGTTCTGGGCGAAGTAGCCCACGGCGGGAACGGTCGAGAAGATCTTCAGGAACGACGCGTAAATGGTCACGACGGCGGCGAAGGTCAACGGCAGGGCCACGATCCACAGGTACTTGAACAGCCCGCGCTTGGCCACGATCGCCAGGCAGACGGCCAGCGCGATCGCTGCGAGCAGCTGGTTCGCGATGCCGAACAGCGGGAACAGTGTGTTGATGCCGCCGAGCGGGTCGGTGACTCCCATGATGAGCACGGCACCCCAGGCGGCGACCATGATGCCGGTCGTCAGCCAGGCGCCTGCACGCCAGGACGTGTTCTTGAACTTCGGGAAGAAGTTGCCCAGGCTGTCCTGCAGCATGAAGCGGGCCACGCGGGTGCCGGCATCGACGGCGGTCAGGATGAACAGGGCCTCGAACATGATGGCGAAGTGGTACCAGAACGCCATCATCCCCTGGCCGCCGATGACCTGGTGCATGATGTTGGCCAGTCCGACCGACAGAGTCGGGGCGCCGCCGGAGCGGGAGACGATGGTGGACTCGCCGACGTTCTTCGCCGTCTCGGTGAGCATGTCCGGGGTCAGGTTGACGCCGGTCAGGCCCAGGCCGTTCACGAATGCGACGGCGCCTTCGACGGTGCCGCCGGTGAGGGCAGCGGAGGAGTTCATGGCGAAGTAGATCCCGCGGTCGATCGACAGGGCGGCGACGAGCGCCATGATGGCAACGAACGATTCCATCAACATGCCGCCGTAGCCGATGAAGCGCGTCTGGCGCTCCTTCTCGATCAGCTTCGGCGTGGTGCCGGAGGCGATCAGGGCGTGGAAGCCGGAGAGGGCGCCACAGGCGATGGTGACGAAGAGGAACGGGAAGAGCGAGCCGCTCACCACGGGGCCGCCGCCGTTGACGAACTCGCTGGTGGCCGGTGCCGCGATCTCCGGGCGAACGATGATGATCGCGAGGGCGAGCATCCCGATCGTGCCGATCTTCATGAAGGTGGAGAGGTAGTCCCGGGGAGCAAGCAGCAGCCAGACCGGGAGGATGGCGGCCACGAAGCCGTAGATGATGATGCCGATCGCGAGGGGCAGCGGGTCGACGTGGAAGAAGGATGCGCCCCACTCGGTGTCCGCGATCATGCCGCCGCCGACGATGGCGGCCAGTAGCAGGATGAATCCGATGATCGAGATCTCGCTGACGCGGCCCGGGCGGAAGAAGCGCAGGTAGACGCCCATGAACAGGGCGATCGGGATGGTCATCGAGACCGAGAAGACGCCCCACGGGCTGGCCGCGAGGGCGTTGACGACGACGAGGGCGAGGATGGCCACGATGATGACCATGATCGCGAGGGTCGCGATCAGGGCGGCCGTGCCGCCGACCTTGCCGAGCTCGTCCCGTGCCATCTGGCCCAGGGAACGTCCGCCGCGGCGCATCGAGAAGAACAGCACCAGGTAGTCCTGAACCGCACCGGCGAGGACGACGCCGACGATGATCCAGATCGTGCCCGGCAGGTAGCCCATCTGGGCGGCCAGGACGGGACCGACGAGCGGTCCGGCGCCGGCGATCGCGGCGAAGTGGTGGCCGAAGAGGACTCGGCGGTCAGTCGCGGCGTAGTCCTTGCCGTCGGCCTTGTATTCGGCCGGAGTCGCGCGCCGGTCATCGGGCCGGGTCAGGTGCTTCTGGATGTAGTTGGAGTAGAAGCGGTACCCGATGAGGTAGGTGCAGACGGCGGCGAAGACGAACCAGATGGCGTTGACGGTTTCCCCGCGAACCACGGCGAGCATCACCCAGCTCAGGCCGCCGAGCAGTGAGATCCCGCCCCAGAGCGCGATCTTGGCCGGAGTCCAGTGCGCCTCTTCGGCGTCGTGCGTGGTCTGGTCGAGGGCTACGGGCAACAGCGCCGGATCCCGGTCCAGTGCGTCCACCCCCTCGGTTGAATCGTGTGGCGTGCGGGGCTTGGTGCCCATGATCTCTCCCTTGAGGCCCCGCAAGGACTGCGGAATTCCTTAGCTAGGCTAACAGCCGAACGGCGGAATCCGGACGCACGCCTAAAATAGGGTGAGCGCCGGTCGGCTTGTGCCTGATCCTCCGCGATTTCCCGCTCTTTCCACCTTTTCCACCTTCGACCATTGGAGCCACCGTGGCCGCCCCCACCCGCCTCGATTCCGTCATCGCCCTCGCCCGCCACCGCGGGTTCGTCTTCCAGGCCGGTGAAATCTACGGCGGATCCCGGTCCGCCTGGGACTACGGGCCGCTCGGGGTGGAGCTCAAGGAGAACATCAAGAAGCAGTGGTGGCGCTTCATGGTCACCAGCCGCAACGACGTGGTGGGCCTCGATTCCTCGGTGATCCTGCCGCGCAAGGTGTGGGAGGCATCCGGTCACGTCGAGGTCTTCAGCGACCCGCTGGTCGAGTGCACGAGCTGCCACAAGCGGTTCCGGGCCGACCACCTCGAGGAGGAATTCGAGGAGAAGAAGGGCCGCCCGCCCGAGGGCGGCATCGACGGCATTCCCTGCCCGAACTGCGGCAACCGCCACATCTGGACCGAGCCGCGCGCCTTCTCCGGCCTGCTCAAGACCTACCTCGGCCCGGTCGACGACGAGGCCGGCATGCACTACCTGCGCCCCGAGACCGCGCAGGGCATCTTCGTGAACTTCGCCAACGTGCTGCAGGCGGCGCGCATGAAGCCGCCGTTCGGCATCGGCCAGATCGGCAAGAGCTTCCGCAACGAGATCACCCCGGGAAACTTCATCTTCCGCACCCGCGAGTTCGAGCAGATGGAGATGGAATTCTTCGTCGAGCCGGGCACGGATGAGACGTGGCACCAGTACTGGATCGACCAGCGGATGGCCTGGTACACCGGCCTCGGCATCAACATCGACAACCTGCGCCTGTTCGAACACCCGGCCGAGAAGCTCTCCCACTACTCCAAGCGCACCGTGGACATCGAATACCGCTTCGGCTTCAGCGGCAGTGAATTCGGCGAGCTCGAAGGCGTCGCGAACCGCACCGACTTCGACCTGAAGACGCACGCCGCGGCATCCGGAAAGGACCTCTCCTACTTCGACCAGACGAAGAACGAGCGCTGGGTCCCGTACGTGATCGAGCCCGCTGCCGGCCTCACCCGCTCGCTGATGGCGTTCCTCGTGGACGCGTACCACGAGGAGGAAGTGCCCAACGCGAAGGGCGGCGTCGACAAGCGCACCGTGCTGAAGCTCGACCCGCGCCTCGCGCCGATCAAGGTCGCCGTGCTGCCCCTGTCCCGCAACGAGGCGCTGTCGCCGATGGCGAAATCCCTCGCGGCGCGGCTGCGCGAGTCGTGGAACGTCGACTTCGACGACGCCGGCGCGATCGGCCGGCGCTACCGCCGCCAGGACGAGATCGGCACCCCGTATTGCGTCACGGTCGACTTCGACTCGCTCGAGGACCAGGCCGTCACCGTGCGCGACCGCGACACCATGGCGCAGGAGCGCGTGCCGCTCGACGCGCTCGACGCCTACCTCGCCGTGCGCCTCCGCGGCGCCTAGCCGGCATTCGGCCGTCGTCGGCGCCCCGTCGCCGGGGTCTGTCGGCGTCGCCGCCGGTTTGTGCGCATAACTCCTGCAATTCGACACGGCCCGGCCGCGCTCCCGCGTGTTTCCGGGGCGCCGGCCGCCCCGCGCGACGAATTGCAGGAGTTATGCACGTGCTGGGCACCTGGGCGACCCGGAGAGTTGCCGGTGACCGGGTAGCGAGGCGGGGTGGTCTGCGGGGCTGACTCGGAAGAGCGGGGTGACCGGTGGGGCTAACTCAGGAGGAAACCCGGCCGGTGGGGCTAACTCAGGAGGAAACCCGGACGGGAGCCCGGGCAGGCCCGGAACGGCGGGACGCCGGCGGCCCGGCTCGGCGTTTCTCCTGAATTAGCCGCAAGAGGCGGCGGGAGACGGATGCCCGGACGAAGACGGGGTCAGGATGCCGCGGGGCCGATATCGGCCACCGTGGCCGACGAACCGGCGGCTGGAAGCTGAACCTCGATGCCGAACAGGGCGCCGAGCCCGGTCAGGTACGCGGCCTGCTCGCCGGCGCGGGCCAGTTCGCGGGACCGCACCATCGGGGTGTGCAGCAGCACGCCGGCGAGGTGGCGCAGGGCAGCCTCGGTCTGCTCGCTGGAGTCGCCCCGGCCGCGGGCCCGCAGGATCTCGCCGTCGAGGATGTCGAAGACGTGGCTGCGTAACGCGACGACGGCCGGGGCCAGGCTCTGTTCTTCGGCGACCGCGGAGAATTTGCGCGCCGCGCGGCCCACGATCAGGCGGGCGTCGCTGGTGGCATTGAGCTCTTCCAACGGCGCGTGGATGCGGATGGTCTCGAGGTCGAGGAGTTCCACCCCCGCCAGTTCGGTGACGTCGGGGTCGACGTTGCGCGGCAGCCCCAGGTCGATGATGAGCCGGCGCGGGGCCTCGGCCGCGGCATCCGTCGGGCAGGAGGGAAGGTGCGGCAGGGCGCCTCCGACCGGGGTCTGCGCCGTGACGGCCAGGCCGGCGCGGAGAAGCGCCGCGTTGACCACGTGGTCGTCGGCGGTCGTGCAGGTGAGGATGAGGTCGGCCAGGGCCGATTCCGCCGCGAAGTCCGCCTCGGCGACGGCGGTGATCTGGTGCGAGGAGGCGAATTTGCGGGCGCGGCCCGACGGGGAGTACACCCGCACGTCCTCGGCGCCGAGGTCGCGCAGGGCGGCGAGGGAGGCGCCGGCGTACCGGCCGGTGCCGACGAGGAGAACGCGGGTCTGGCCCCAGTCCGTGACGCGGCTCTCGGCCAGTTCGAGCGCGAGGCGCACCAGCGAACGGCCGGCGGCGCCGATCCCGGTGCGGTTCTTGACACCGCGGGAGGTCTGGGAGGCGCGCTGGAAGAGGCGCTCCAGTTCGGGGCTCGTGGTGCCGCCGAGGCGGGCCTGCTCAAGCGAGCGTCGCACCTGGCCGGCGATCTCGCCCTCGCCGACGACGACGGATTCGAGCCCGCTGGTGACGGCGAAGAGGTGCTCGGCGACGCTGCTGCCGTGCACGAGGTCCAGGGTGCCCCGGAGGACCTCGGCGGTGACGCCCGTGCTTGCGCTGACCCCGTCGATAGCGGCGTGAATGGCCGTCAGGGGGGATGCCCCCGCCGGTTCGTCGAGGTCGAGGTAGGCCTCGAAACGGTTGCAGGTGGCGACGATGACGGCTCCGACCAGGGCGGGATGCCGCTCCAGGATGTCTTCGGCCGTGTCGCCTGAGCCGACGGACAATCTCTCCAGCACCTCGAAGCTGGAGTTCTTGTGGCTGGCGGACAGGCAGATCAACACTCACCGAGTCTACGACGCCCCGGAGGGGGCGGAATCGCCCGCGGCTTGGAAGTTTGACAGAATCAAGGCAATGAACCTCGACGCGCAACACCCTCTGGCCACCGGACTCACCACCGATTCCCGCCTCATCCGCGCCTACCAGGGCACCCGACCGGACGTGACGCCGGTCTGGTTCATGCGGCAGGCCGGTCGATCGCTGCCCGAATACCGGTCGCTGCGGGTCGGCACCCGCATGCTCGACGCCTGCCTCGACCCGGAGATGGCGAGTGAGATCACGCTGCAGCCCGTGCGCCGTCACAACGTCGACGCCGGCATCCTGTTCAGCGACATCGTCATCCCGCTCAAGCTGGTCGGCGTCGACGTGGAGATCGTCGCCGGCATGGGCCCGGTGCTCGGCCAGGCCGTGCGCACCGCCAAGGATGTCGCGGAGCTCACCGCCCTCGATCCGGCCGTGCTCGAGCAGACCCTCGCGCCCATCGGCCAGGCCGTCGCCCGCACCGTGGCCGAGCTGGGGTCGACGCCGCTGATCGGTTTCGCCGGCGCCCCGTTCACCCTGGCGGCCTACCTCGTCGAGGGCGGACCGTCCAAGGACCACATCCACGCCCGCACGCTCATGCACGCCGACCCCGACGCCTGGGCGGCCCTGATGGCCTGGACGGCGGAGGTCACCGGGCGCTTCCTGCGCGCCCAGGTCCTGGCCGGCGCCAGCGCCGCGCAGCTGTTCGATTCCTGGGCGGGCGCGCTCTCCCTGGACGACTACACCCGGTACGTCGCCCCGGCGTCGGCCGCGGCGATCGCCCACGTGCGTGACCTCACCTACGACGAGGGCTCGGCCGCAGGGGCCGCCGGCACAGGCGCCGCCGACACCACCGACACGGATGCCGCGGCCTCCGTGCGCCGCAACGTCCCGGTCGTGCACTTCGGCGTCGGCACCGGCGAACTGCTCAAGGAGATGCACGGCGTCGGCGCCGACGTCGTCGGCGTCGACTACCGGGTTCCTCTCGACGAGGCCAACCGCCGACTCGGCGGCCTGGTCCCCGTGCAGGGCAACGTGGATCCCGCGATGCTCGCCGCCCCGTGGCCGGTGCTCGAGGCGCACGTTCTCGACGTGCTCGAGCGCGGCCGCACGGCGCCGTCGCACGTGCTGAACCTGGGCCACGGCGTGCCGCCCCTGACCGACCCGAACGTTCTCACCCGCCTGGTGGCCTTCGTACACGAGGTCACCGCCGGCGCATGAAAGACGTCATCGTCATCGGCGGCGGGGTGGCCGGTCTCGTGGCCGCCCGCGCCTGTGCGCGAATCGGGCTCAGCGTCACCGTCCTCGAGGCCACCGCCGCGCTCGGCGGTGCGGTCGGCAGCCACGAGGTGGCCGGCCTCCGCCTCGACAGCGGCGCCGAGAGTTTCGCCGTGCGACGCAACGCCGTCGCCGAGTTCGTGGACGGCCTCGGGCTGACCGACCGGATCGTGGCCCCGAATCCCGCCGGGGCCTGGCTCCACCTGCCCGACGACCGCACGCCCGGCGGTTCCCTCAGCGTTCCCCTGCCCAAGGCGGGCGTACTCGGCATCCCCGGTTCGCCCCTGGCCGATGACGTGCGGCGGGTGATCGGCTGGAGCGGCGCCCTGCGCGCCTACCTCGACCGGCTGATGCCGGTTCTGACGATCGGCCGCGAACACAGCCTGGGCGAACTCGTGCGCAAGCGGATGGGACGCCGGGTGCTCGACCGGCTCGTCGAACCGGTCACCACGGGCGTGTACTCGTCGTCGGCCGACGACCTCGAGGTCGACGTCGTCGCCCCCGGGCTCAACTCAGCGCTGACCGTGACGGGTTCCCTCTCCGGCGCCGTCCTGTCGTTGCGTTCGGCCGCGCCGGCCGGTTCCGCCGTGGCCGGCCTCCACGGCGGCATGTCCAGCCTGGTCGGGGCGCTGGTCGCCGATCTCGAGCACTTCGGCGTGCAGATCGAGACGGATGCGCCTGTCACCGCGCTCCGCCGCGCCGGCAGCGACGAGGAACCGACCTGGACGGTCACCCGCCGCCCGGCTGCCGCAATGACGGCAACGGCTTCGACGCCGGCAACCGCCGCGACGCCGGGGGATGCCGCCACGCCCGCCGCGGATGCCGCGGGCCCGGAGCCCCTCGACGCCCGCTTCGTCATCATCGCGACCCCGGGCGCACAGGCGCTCGGCCTCGTCGCCTCCCTCAGCCCGGCCCATGCGGCGCTCGCCGAACTCGCCTGGCCGAGCCCCACGGCGATCGAGCTCGCCACGATCGTGATCGACGCACCGGAGCTCGACGCGAATCCGCGCGGCACCGGCGCGCTCGTCGCCTCCGGCACGCCCGGGGTGACCGCCAAGGCGCTCACCCACGTGACCGCCAAGTGGGAATGGGTGGCCGCGGCCGCCGGTCCGGGGCGCCACGTCATCCGTCTGTCCTACGGCCGGGCCGGCCAGGACAGCCCCACCGCCGCCCTGTCCGACCAGGAACTGCTCGCCCTCGCCCTCCGGGACGCCCGCACGATCCTGGGTGTCGACCTCGACGCCGGGGCCGTGCAGGGCTTCGCCCGCACCGTCTGGGGCGACGCCCTGTCACCGGCAACCGTGGGCGCCCCCGCCCGGGTGACCCAGGTGCGCGAACTGCTGGCCGCGACCCCCGGGCTCGAACTGACCGGTGCCTGGCTGGCCGGAACCGGCCTCGCCTCGGTGATCCCGGATGCCCTGGCCGCGGCCTCCCGCACCCGGCACGCGGCCCTCGGCCTCTAGGGTTCGGCCCGACCAGCCTGAGAATCGGCACCCGGTTTCAGATCGGCGCCGTCGGAGATACGTCTCATCCCGGATGGGGGATACTCTGATCAGATACGTGCACCTTGAGGAATGGAGTCACACATGCGGGGAAAGCTTCTGTTCGTCACCGGCGGACTTGTCGGCTACGTTCTCGGCGCGCGCGCCGGGCGCAAGCGCTACGACCAGATCGTTGCGGCGGCACAGGACCTGTGGAGCCGTCCGCCCGTGCAGCGCCGGGTGAACGAGGCCCGCGACTTCGCCCTCGAGCGTGTCGGGGATGTGCCCTCGGCGCTCCTCGAAGGGGGCCGCAAGCTGGTCGCCACGGTTCAGGCCAAGACCGGGCAGGACAAGGCCGGGCAGGACAAGGCCGGCCGAACGACCGGAACCACGGATGTCCCCACGGTTCGCCGCGTCACCGTGACGACGAACGGTCCGACGACCTCACCCGCTGAGCCGTTCGACTCGGCTCCCTCCGCCTGAGCCACGACGTAGCCGCCGCGACATTTCGAATGAAGGGGGAACTGTGAGCAACAGTGGAGTCAAAATCAATGGATTGAACGGCAACGGCCTCAACCCGAAGATCCGCCGTTCGTTGTCCTCTCTGCTCGGCGAACTGCCCGGTCAGATCGGCGCCCTCGTGCAGGCGGAGCTCCAGGCGTTCAAGGCCGAGATGGCCGACAAGGCGAAGAACGTCGGCTTCGGCGTCGCACTGTTCGTCGTGGCCGGCGTGCTGGCGTTCTTCGCCACCGGCGTGCTGGTCGCGGTCGCCGTGATCGCGCTCGCCCTGGTCCTGCCGCTGTGGCTGGCGGGGCTGCTGGTTGCCCTGGCCATGCTGCTGATCGCCTTCCTTCTGGCGCTGCTCGGGCGCAACCGGGTGAAGGCCGGAACCGCGACGGATCCGAACGGCCTGACGGCGAGCATCCGTCGCGACGTAGACGTTTTCAAGGGAGTTGGCGACTATGAGCACTGAACCGAAGATGAGCGCTGCACCGAAGACGAGCACCGAACTGACGATGAGCATCGCGCCGAAGACAGGCGCCGAGTCGAAGACCATCGTCGTGCCGGTCGAGCCGGCAAAGTCCGCGCCCCGGTCGAAGGCCGAGTTGCGCGGCCAGGCGTCGGACGCCCGCGCCGAACTCGCGCGCACCCTCGACGCGATCGAGTACAAGCTCAACCTCCCCAAGCAGTTCCGGTACAAGTCGCGCCGGGCCGTGCTTCGCCTGCGGCGGATGCGGGACGAGAACCCCCTGGCGCTGGCCGGCCTCGCCGCGGTCGCCGCCGCGGTCCTGGGCGGATCGGTCTGGCTCGGGGCGAACGCCGTCCGCCGCCGCTGAACCGCGGCTGAACCGTCGCGAACCGGCGTGGAGCCGCGGCCGTCTTTTGGCTCTCGGACCAAAGAAGTAGAGACTAGTACCCATGACTCACCCGGCTGCCGGAGAGGCAGTAAACCCACCTCACTCCACCACCTCTGCCGAGACCCACCCTCCGATCGACCCTCCCGAGGCGTCGCCGCAGGGGTTCACTCTGTTCGCGGTGCTGCGCAAGGACCCCGCGAACCCGGACGACCTCGACGGCCATGACGTTCCCCACGCTGTGCTCGAGCTCGACGACGTCGTGGACCTGGTCGAGGCCGAGGGCGTCACCGTGCGAGGCTTCTACGACGTCTCCGGACTCCGGGCCGACGCCGACGTGATGATCTGGACCCACGCCCCGGACGCCGAGACCCTGCAGTGGGCCCATCGCCAGCTGCGCCGCAGCCGCCTGCTCAAGAGCCTGCTGCCGACCTGGAACGCCATGGGCGTGCACCGCGACGCCGAGTTCAACAAGAGCCATGTGCCCGGTTTCCTGCGCGGAGTCGAGCCCAAGGGCTGGCTCACCGTCTACCCGTTCGTGCGCAGCTACGAGTGGTACCTGCTGCCCGAGGCCGAGCGCAGCAAGATGCTGGCCGACCACGGCCGCAAGGGCGCGGCCTTCCGCGGCGCGATCGCGAACACGGTCTCGTCCTTCGCCCTCGGCGACTACGAATGGCTGCTTCCGATCGAAAGCGACGAACTCACCGAACTCGTCGACCTGATGCGCGAGCTGCGGGCCACCGAGGCTCGCCGTCACGTGCGCGAAGAGGTCCCGTTCTACACCGGCCGCCGCATCACGACGGCCGAACTCGTGGAGGTTTTGCAGTAATGACAACTTACGACGCCATCCTGCTCGCCGGTTTCGGCGGCCCAGAGGGCCAGGACGACGTGATCCCGTTCCTGCGCAACGTCACCGGCGGGCGCGGCATCCCCGAGGAGCGCCTCGAAGAGGTCGCCAAGCACTACCGCCACTTCGGCGGGGTCAGCCCGATCAACGACCAGAACCGCGTGCTCCGCGCCGCGCTCCAGGCCGAGCTCGACCGCCGTGGCATCGACCTGCCCGTGCTCTGGGGCAACCGCAACTGGGCGCCCTACCTGCGCGATACGATCGCCGAGGCCAACGAGAACGGCCAGAAGCGCCTGCTCGCCATCGCCACCAGCGCGTACAGCTCCTACTCCGGCTGCCGCCAGTACCGCGAGGACTTCGCGGCGGCACTGACCGCAACCGGCCTCGAGGGCGTGGTGCAGATCGACAAGGTGCGCCAGTTCTTCGACCACCCCGGCTTCGTGACCCCGTTCGTGACCGCCCTTCAGAAGGGGCTTGCGGATGTCGAGGCCCAGGTTCCCGGCATTGACCCGGCGACCGAGGTGGAGATCCTGTTCTCCACCCACTCGATCCCGATGACCGACGCCAACAAGAGCGGCCCGGCCGAGCGCGGTTTCGGCGAGGGCGGCGCGTACGCCGCGCAGCACCTGGCCGTGGCCCAGAAGGTCATGGCCGGCCTGGACATCCCGTGGCAGCTGGTCTTCCAGTCCCGCAGCGGCCCGCCCAGCATGCCGTGGCTCGAGCCCGACATCAATGACGCCATCACTCTGCTGCCGGCCCGGGGCATCCGTGCCGTCGTGATCGTGCCGCTCGGCTTCGTCAGCGACCACATGGAGGTCATGTGGGACCTCGACAACGAGGCCACCGAGACGGCCGGGGAACTCGGCCTGGTCTCCGTGCGCGTGCCGACGCCCGGCGTCGACCCGGCCTTCGTCAGCGGGCTGATCGACCTGGTCGAGGAGCGCCTGAACGACACCCCCGACGCCGATCGGCCGCATCAGACCGACCTCGGGCCCTGGTACGACGTGTGTCGCCCCGGCTGCTGCGAGAACGTCCGCCTGGGCTTCAAGCCCGCCGTCGCCGGGATGGCTCCGTGAGCCTGATTCGCGTCGGCACGCGCGGCAGCGCCCTTGCCCTGGCCCAGACCACGGCGATCGCGAATCGCATCGCGACCGCGGCCGGCGCCGAGGTGGAGATCGTTCCGATCACGACGCACGGCGACACCTCCCGGGAACCCCTGTCGAGCCTGGGCGGAACCGGCGTCTTCGCCAGCGCCCTGCGCGAGTCCCTGTTGGCCGGTGACTGCGACGTGGTCGTGCACTCTTTGAAGGACCTGCCGACCGCCGCCTATCCCGGCCTCCGCATCGGCGCCACCCCGAAGCGCGCGGATGCCCGCGACGTGCTGGTCGCCCGCGGCGTGCTGACCTTCGACACGCTGCCCCAGGGCGCGCGCGTGGGCACCGGCTCCCCGCGGCGGGTGGCCCAGCTGCTAGCGCGGCGCCCCGACCTCGACATCGTCGACATCCGCGGCAACGTCGACACCCGACTGGGCCGGGTCGCCGAGGGTGACCTGGACGCCGTCATCCTGGCTGCAGCCGGCCTCAGCCGGCTGGCCCTCCTCGAATCCGTCGACGGGGAGTACCTGGAACTCTCGGAGTGGCCCACCGCTCCCGGCCAGGGCGCGCTCGCGATCGAGGTGCGCGAGGGGAAGATCGACCGGGCCCTCGCCTCGGCGCTGGCCACCCTCAACCACGCCACCACGCAGGCCACGACCACCGCCGAGCGGCTCGTTCTGGCCCGGCTCGAGGCCGGCTGCGCCGCGCCGATCGGCACGATGGCAGCCATCGACGACGGGCTCCTGTTCCTCACCGCCACGGTCTACAGCCCGGACGGCACCCGCAGCGTCGTGAGCTCTCACGCCGCCACACCCGAGTCGCACTCCCTTGTGCACCTGACCGAGGCGGCCGAGGATGTCTCCGACCGGGTGGCTCGAGACCTGCTCGCGGGCGGCGCTGCCGGGTTCGCCCCGATTGAGGTGACCTCGTGATGACCGCGCGCTACCGGAAGATCGAACCGGCCGACAAGCCGCTGACCGGCTGGCGCGTGCTCGTGCCCCGCGGCGGCCCCTGGGGAGACCACGTCGCCGCCGACCTGCGGGCCAGGGGGGCGCAGCCGATCGTCGCGCCGATGATCAACTTCGCCGCGACCGACGACGCCCCCGCGCTCGACGAGGCCCTGGCCCGTCTCGCCGCCGGCGACTTCGACTGGATGACCGTCACCAGCGCCACCACGGTCGACGTGCTCACCTCTCATCGCGCCGTCGTCGCCTCCGGCACGCGCATCGCCGCGGTCGGCGAGACCACGGCCGCCGCTTTGATGGCCGCAGGCTACCGGGTGGACCTCGTCCCCTCCGAGGACAACTCGGCCCGGGGACTGCTCGAGGAGTGGGAGGCGGCCACCTCAGGCCAGGTGCCGCTGCGCATCCTGACCCTGCGGTCGGAGATCGCCAAGCCGTTGCTGACCGAGGGTCTGCGCCGCATCGGCCACGACGTCTCGTCGGTCGTCGCGTACCGCACCATCGGGGTGCCGGTGGATCAGCGTGTCGTCGCCGATGTCGCGGCCGGCAACGTGCAGGCCCTGCTCGTCACCTCGGGGAGCGTCGCCCAGCAGGTCAAGGACCAGTTCGGCCCGATTCCGGAGACCACCGTGGTGGCGTGCATCGGACCGCGCACGGCGAAGGATGCGGCCGCGATCGGCCTGCGGGTCGACGTGGTGGCCGACGCGCCCAGCGCCGAGTCCCTGATCCAGGCGCTGGTGCACGTGGCCGAGTCCCCCTGAGGTCCCCTCTCCCGGTCGCACCCTTATCCCGGTCGCACCCTCTCCCGGTCGCACCCTTATCCCGCTTCCCCTCCCCGCAAACTTCGTCTTCGTCTTCGTCTTCGTGTTCGTGTTCGTCTTCGTCGCCGAGCCGTGAGTTTGGCCCCTGTTTCTCGCCCGGGGAGGGGCCGAACTCACGGTTCGGCGAGGTTTCGGCGCCGCGTTTCCGCCGTTGGGGAGCAGGCGGCTGTGAGAGGTCAGGGCGTCTTTCAACCGCCGATCCCGTCGGTTCATCGGGCGGGCGGATGGCTGGGTCGTCCCACGAGTAACACCCGCCTCATTCGTAACTATCTGCGAAATACTTTGGTAAATGGTTGAGATAGTCTCGACACCACGTACGCTTTTTGCTAAAATCGGGGCATGGCAGGAGCATCCGCACCGCAGTCACCAGCCGCCCCGGCAGAGGCGGCAGATTCACCTGTGCAGCTGATCCGGCGGGCGGGGTTGGCTGTGGCCGCCGCACTCGACTCCCTGACGTTATCGCGGCTCACCGACACCGACGCCCTGGCCGTCCTTGGCGCGGTGGAGCAGCTCGGCCGCCGGGTCGACGCGGCCAGGGTGTCTACGGCGACGGATGTCGCGGACCGCTCCCGCAGCATCCTCGGCCACGATTCCCTGGCCTGGAAACAGGGGGCCAGCAACGGCATCGACCTGATCACGCGCCTCACCCGGGTCTCCGCCCGCGAAGCGAACCGGCGGGTGCGGCTCGGCGGGAACGTCTCGGATCGCCGGGCCGGCACCAGCATGCTGCCCCCGTACTACCCGACCGTCGCCGCGGGACTGACCGCGGGCGACCTGGGTGTCGACGCGGCCGAGGCCATCGTCACGGCCCTCGACAAGGTCAGCCCGAGCGTCGCCCCGGACGACCTCCTGACCGCGGAACGTGCGCTGGTCGCCGCCGCTACCGGTGCCATCACCGAAGAAACAGCGGGGCTGCCGGGGGAGGGGTTCGCGTTCCCCGCGGACCTGATCCGGGGCATGGCCCTGCAGTGGCAGGCCCGG